>CAMLSH010000010.1 GCA_946482625.1 uncultured Opitutaceae bacterium | reverse complement strand
ACGTGGACGGCTTCCGCTTCGATCTGGCGGCGACGCTGGCGCGCGAGCTCCATGAAGTGAGCAAGCTCTCGTCGTTTTTCGACGTGATCCACCAAGATCCGGTCGTTTCCCAGGTGAAGCTCATCGCAGAGCCGTGGGATGTGGGAGAAGGCGGATATCAGGTGGGCAATTTTCCCGTGCTCTGGGCCGAGTGGAACGGCCGTTATCGGGATACGCTTCGTGGCTATTGGAAGGGCGACAGCGGACACACGCGGGATTTTGCCTATCGACTTTGCGGCAGCCCGGACCTCTACGAGAGCAGCAGCAAAACTCCCTCCGCGAGCATCAACTTCGTGACTTCACACGACGGGTACACGTTGCGCGATCTGGTTTCGTTCAGCGAAAAACACAATGAAGCCAACCGCGAAGACAACAAGGATGGCGACAATCACAATCTCTCCTGGAACTGGGGGCACGAAGGTCTCGACGCCCCTGAAGAGATTCTGAAATTACGCCGGCGTCTTCAGCGAAATTTTCTCGCAACACTCATGCTTTCGCAGGGCGTGCCCATGATTCGCGGCGGTGACGAGTACGGCGCGACGCAGCGGGGAAATAATAACGCCTATTGTCAGGACAATGAAATCAGCTGGCTGGACTGGAAACGCGACGAACGTGCGCAACAGCTGTTCAAGTACACCAGCCGCCTGATTGAGCTGCGCCATCAGCACCCGATCTTTCGTCAGCCCCGATTTTTCCAAGGACGCGATTTGCGCGGAGAAGGGGTCAAGGACATCACTTGGATAAACGCAGCGGGCGTGGAGATGGACGATCAGGCGTGGGCGGCCGACTTTGCGAAGGTCATCGGGGTGATGCTCAACGGCGATTCGCTGGTCGTTAAGGACTTCTTCGGGAATTCGATCAGCGACGAGACATTCCTGCTGTTCTTCAATGCGCACCATGAGGACTACGCGATCTGTCTTCCGGGCAAATCCGGCGTCGCCTGGCGTTTGGTTCTGGATACGGCAGAGGAGGACGGCTTCCTGGGCGCCCCTAGTACGCACCAAGGCGGCGAGGAATACACGATGACGGCGCGCTCCTTTTGCCTTTTCGAGCAGGCAACCGGTTCGGATGCAGAGGCACGCGAGGTGGTTTCGCGGTCCGAAAACGAGAAGCGGACAGGGCCGAGAAAGCGTTGATACAGATGCGGGGAAAGCGCGCCGCGTCCTGTGCGGCGCGCTTTGGCTTTATCCCATCAAGAGGGACTCGCCGCCATCGATGAAGACTTCGGTACCCGTGATGTGGCTCGAGGCGTCGGAGGCGAGGAACCAGATGAGTTGAGCGACCTGTCCGGCGGTGCCGGGCTGACCTTCGGTCAGCGGAACAGTGCCCTTCGGGTATTCGGCCTCGATCTTGATTTCTCCGAGGTCCTTGTGCGTCGTGCTGTCGTCGATACGCGTGGCGATCGAACCGGGGCAGATCACGTTGACGCGGATGCGGTGCTGCGCCAGCTCGATGGCGGCCTTTTTCGCGAAGGCGACCTGGCCGGCTTTCGAGACGGCGTATGCGGCGGTTCCGGGATTGCTGAAGATACGCGTCCCGTTGACCGATGAGACGATGATGACCGAGCCGCCGCTCACTTTGAGAAGAGGAAGCGAAGGTTTCAGAGTCAGGAAAGTACCCGTGAGGTTTACGCTCATCGTTTTGCTCCAGTCCTCGAACGATATTTCGTCGATCGGCGCCCAGAGGCCGTTGATGCCCGCGTTCGCAACGACGATGTCGAGTTTTTGCCAGTGAGCATGGATCGATGCGACGGCGGCATCCATGTCCGCCGGTTTGGAGACATCGCCTACGACCGGAAGCGCCTCGCCGCCGCCGTGGCGAATCTCCGCGCAGATGGTTTCAGCGTCTTCGCGATTGTGCGTAAGCGGGGCCACTCGCGCACCGGCGAAAGCGAGGAGCTTGGCTGTCGCACGGCCTATCCCGGAGCCTGCGCCGGTAACGAATGCGACTTTGCCGACCAGAGTGTCTTTGTAGATTTGCATGAGGTGAGAAACGGGGACGGGTATCGAGGAGACGCTCAGGGCGTGAGCGGATTTGCGTCGGCGGGCGTCTGTGGTGGGTCGACGGCGAGCTTGACGACAAAGGCTGTTCCGAGCGCGAAGAAGATCAGCACCGCGAGGACGATTACGATGTTCACACGCGTGGTTTTCTTTTTCACATCCACGCCCGCATGGATGTCGGTGCTTTTCTCGGGAGTGAGCGGATAGGATGAAGCCATGGCAGTTCTTTCGCTTGTGGCGGGCCAATCGGTCGCGCTCGCCAACTCTCCTCTGAAATGGAGCCGCGGGCTCCTGCGCCGGCGTGTTTTCCACGGGCAAACTGCAATTTTTAGCGGAACGCTCTTGGGCAAAATGCGGTGAGGTTTCTCATCGGTTCGGCCGGAGGAGGGAAGTGTCGAGGAGACGCTGTCGCTGCATATGCACTGGCACCATCGATGCGTGAGCGCGGGACGGGAATCACACCATATGATGCGTCTTAATCCTCACAAAAGAATCGCCGGCCTGCTCGTCCCCGTCTTCGCGTTGCGTCATCGGAAGGACTTTGGCGTGGGCGATACGATCGCGCTTAGGCAGGCCATCGATTTCTGCGTGCAGCAGGGATTTTCGCTCCTCCAGTTTCTTCCCGTTCACGAAACTGTGGGCGATCACAGCCCTTACAACGCGATCAGTTCGCGCGCGCTCTCACCGGCCTTCCTCGCTCTCACTCCAGAGGATGTGCCAGGGCTCAGCAAGGAGATGATAGAGACGGCGGCTCCGGAGTCCTGGCTGGAAAAACTGCGCGAGGGTGGCGTGCGGCATAACTCGGTTTTTCCCTTGAAGATCCATGTTCTGTTCGCGGCGCATCACGCCTTTCGTGCGGGCGAAGGGACCGCGGAAGAACTGGACGAGTTCGAGCGATTTCAGAAAGACAACGACTCGTGGCTTCCGGCGTACTCGCTCTTCCGTATCTTGATTCGTGAATACGAGGGAAATCCCAACTGGGCTGAGTGGCGTCCTGAGCACCAGGCGTTTCACGGTGCCAGCGCCTGGCTCGCGCGTCATCCAGATCGTCCGCGGCTGGAGCGGGCGAGGGATGCCTTCGCCTTTATTCAATGGGTGGCGTGGCGCCAGTGGCGTTCGGTGCGCGCGTATGCCGACGAAAAGCAGGTCTATCTGATGGGCGAAATGTCTTTCGGCGTGGGGCGGTGCAGTGTCGATGTCTGGGCACATCCCGAATTGTTCGATCTGGAGTGGAACGTCGGCTCCGCACCGCTTCGCACGCAGGATGCGAATAAAGACTCCGAACGCTGGGGACAAAACTGGGGGCTCCCCGCGTACCGGTGGGAGAACCACCGCTCCACCAACTTCGCCTGGCTGCGCGGTCGCGTCGCGAGCGAGAAACAGTTTTTCCACGCCTGCCGGGTCGATCATCTGCGCGGGTATTTTCGCGCATTCATGTTTCCCTGGCCGGGCGGCGCACGTCACGCCGAGTTCGCGAAGTACACGGAGGAGGAGGTAGCGCAGCGCACCGGCGGCCGGATGCCGCGCTATGTACCCGGGCCGGACGAGGACGCGGCGAGCGCGAAAATGAACGAGTTGCAGGGACGCGAGATCATCGCGGTGATCCAAAGAGAAGCGGGCGAGATGCACCTCGTGGCCGAGATTCTCGGCGAACCGGCCGACTATATGCGTCGCACCTTGGAGGATCTCTCGCTCGCCAACCTGACGTTCCCCCATTTCGACCGGCGGCCCGACCGGTCGCTGCCGCCGATCGAGTCGTTGCGGAAGCTCAGCCTTGTCGCTTACGCGAATCACGATCAGGCGCCGCTGGCGGCTCAGTACTTGGCGATGACGGCGCGCGCGAAAAAAGATCCGGTGGGCACGGCGGCCACCGACTTGAAGAATCTCCTGCGCTTGGTCGGATGGGCCGGCGAACCGCCGGAGACACTCACGGATCCGCTGCTCGAAACGCTTTTACGGACGCTGTTTCGCACGCCTTGTCATCTGGCGGTGGTGATGAGCAGCGACCTTTTGGGAACCGGCCAGCGATTCAACTTACCCGGTAGCTACGGTGCGGATACTTGGTGCGAGCGTCTGGAGTTTCCGCTTGCCGACTACCTCAGGGATCCGGTGTTCGCTCGAAGAATCGAAACCGTAGCCCGTTTGATCGCGGAAACGGGACGCGTCGCCCGAAAAGCGGAGGCGGACTCCGGCGTGATTTTGCTCCCCGAGGCGGCTCTGGCCGGATCGGGGAGGAACGTACGCGACTTTTGACCGCCGGTCGCAGACGGGAATTTCAACTGTCCTCGAGCTTTACGTTTCTCGCGCGGAGGAAAGGCACGAGTTCTTCGATGCCGAAGTCGGCGAGGATCTTGCCGTGCCAGTCGAGCGTGGGCGCTTTCGTCTGTCCGGACTTCTTTTCCATCTCTGCGAAGGCGGTGGCGTCGTCGGTGACGTTGACCTGACGAAAACCGATGCCGTGCTCACCGAGAAACGTCATTGCTTCGCTGCAATAGGGGCAGCCTGTTTTGACGTAGAGAATAGGGAGTTCGTTGGATTTCATGCGTGAGCGTGTGGTCGGAGGTGATGCGTTGTGATCGAGAGCGCCGGGACGTACGGTCGCGGCGATGCGCCAGTGGACCCGCCTCGGGAGCGTTGGTGGCTGCCAATCGTAGAGGCGGTTAGCAGTTCGGAATTTGCCCCATGTGCAGGCCCGCGCAATCTCCGGCCTAATAATGTCCGGCCCGTTTGTCATCGGACGGTTGCGGCGTTCTGTATGGTAAGAAAAGGCCGCCAGCCGGGCGCCTTAGGAAGAACTCCACTCAACCCAGGATCTGTCATGCTAAGAAATGCCAAAACACTCGAGCGACATGAACTGCTGGCGCGTGACGGCACGATCGGTCACGTGCGCGATCTCTACTTCGACGATCAACAATGGAATGTTCGTTATTTCGTTGTGGATACAGGCGTCTGGCTGTTGAGCCGGCGGGTTTTGATTTCGCCGCTATCAGTCGATGTACCGGACTGGGAGCGGAAAGTTTTGCCCGTGTCCCTCACGAAAGAGCAGGTGAAAAACAGTCCGGGCATCGATACGGATAAACCGGTGTCACGGCAGCACGAGGCTTCGCTGAGCGACTATTATGGACTGCCGTATTATTGGTCGGAGCCGGTTTTCACGGCGCTCGCCTTCGCCGGGCCGATGGGACCGATGCCAAGCGTGCATGCGATCGCGGCGGACGCGGAGAGGGCGGAAGCGATGGCGGCCGCGCAGGAGAACGTCGTTGCCCCGGAATCAAGCGATCCGCACCTGCGCAGTATCAACGCGGCGATAGGAAATCATATCGAGGCCCGTGACGGCATGATCGGGCATGTGGTGGATTTCCTTCTGGAGGATCGCACTTGGGAGATTCGTTATCTGGTGATCGACACCCGGAATTTGCTGCGCGGAAAAAAGGTGCTGGTCTCACCGTTTTGGATAACGCCGTCGGGCTGGATGGATGGACGCATACACGTGGATCTCAGTCGCGAGGCCATTGAAGGCAGTCCCGAATACGATCCGCACAAACCGGTGAGCGCAGACTATTCCAACCGCTTGCACGACCACTACGGGCGACCGCGTTACGATCAATGGTAGGCTGCGCGCCGACCTCGCCGGTAACACCGACAAAACGAGGCGCCCCGAGATTCTCGCCCGCCGCTCGCGCGGTTATTCCTGAGTCGCGCCGCCTGTGGAATCGGCGGTCGGTGCGTTACGCGGCGGCGGTTTTGCCGTCGGGATGAACGCAGCTCGACGAAGCACTTCGCCTTTCGAAGTGGCCAGACGGCGGGCGATTTCGTTGAGGCGGGTGGCCTCCACGGGCGTGAGATTGGTTTGGCGGCTGGTGCCGTCGCGATCGGTCCAGTGGACGTGAACGGTCCTCTGCCGGGTGGCTTTGACCAAGTCGCGGAGGAATGTTTTTTCGTCTTCGGGCAGATCCATAAAGCGTCTCAAGTGACCCATGCGGTCCGGCCGGTCAAGGGCCCGTTGGACGTCGGAGAGATCGGTCTCGTCCTGCCTATAGCGGTTGGTTATGGGATGAGGCCATGTCCCAAGACCCCCACGCGCAGTTTGATCACACGGTTCTCGATAAAATCGAGCTAAGCCCCGTCGGGGCGGTGCCTCACACGCCTGCTTATCAGGATGCGCTCAAGCGACTCTACGCGTCGCACCAAGTGTACGCCGACGCCGATCACAAGGACGGGCATGTGACGGCGCGGTCGTTAAATGGGCGGCCCCTGTTTCACGCGACCAATCTTCAGGCCTATGTCGCCGGGGAAATCGCCGACACGGCGTTGGAAGCCAACATGGCGATTTTCGAACGTTACCTGCAGTCGCTCACGCCGGAACAACGTACCAAAGCCGAGGCGTACCGCGCGAGTGTGCCCGGAAAGCAGATACACCATCGCAAACACGCGGGAGCGGCGACTCAGACGATCCACGATCCGGTGCACACGCTCTTTTTGGTACCGGGCTCTGGGCCCCATGCCGGATTGCCGGGAAACTACCTGTACGGATTTCTTCACGAGGTCGCGGCGGAGCGGGGGCCGGCGACTTGGTCGATTCTTGTCCACGACAGCCTCGATGGTTTGGAGCGATGCGACGTCGCCACTCTGCCGGAGGCATTTGCGAAGCTGGAGGACGTGCTCGCGAGCGCGCCGTTCCATCTCGGCGAACTGGCCGAGCTCGGCTTCCGCGCGATCTGACGCGCTGGTCTCCGTCTTTTGGCCGAAACGCGCTTTGATTGGACGTGACCGCGGTGTCTTACGAGCCTCCTCCCGCCGCGTGCGAACGGCTGGGGGCGATCGTTGCCCGTTTTGGCGGCGAGATAACGCCGAGTGGAAGCGGAGGCGGGCGGTTGGATTACCCGCTGCCGGCTGACGGTTCGAACGAGGTCCGGGAGTTTCTGAAAAGGCGGGCCTCGGTAACGCTCGACGCCGGTTATCTCGCGCGGCTTCCCGGTGGTCGTGTCTTCGGCTCGGGAAATGTCCTTTCGCCGGACGGAAGGATGATCGCTCGAGACGCCTCCGAGGATTTCGGCAAGCCGTTTTCCGACCACTGGCTGCTGACGTATCCGCGAATCCGTGCGCCCCTGTGGGTGGTGGGAAAAACAGCGGTGATCGCGACGACGCTTGGCGCCGGCTACAGTCACTGGCTGCTGGAGGAGCTCCCGCGCCTGCTCTCAGCGGGGTGGGGCGACTGCGATGCGCTCATTGCGAATGCGCGCGCGCCGTTTGCGCAGGAAGCGCTTAAGTATTCTGGCTATTTAGGGGCAGTGCTGCCGGTTAAGCGTGACCGGCATTTGCAGTGCGAACAGCTGCTGGTTCCGGGACTGCCTGGGCCGGCGGGGTATCCAACTTCCGAAGTCGTCCGGCTGGTCACGGCATTTGCCGCGTCGCTTTGCGGTGGCGAAACGGCGGTCGCTCCAAGCGAGCGCATTTACGTGTCGCGGGCGAAAGCCCGGCGCCGCCGGCTGAGCAACGAAGATGCTCTGTGGCCGCATCTCGAGGCGCGTGGGTTTAGAAAACTGTTTTTGGAAGAGATGCCGTGGGTGGAGCAGATCGCCGCATTCCGGGCGGCCCGCGTGGTGGTTGCGCCACACGGCGCGGGGCTGGCCAATCTGGTGTTTTGCGAGGCGGGCGCGCGGGTGGTCGAGATTTTTAACCGCGCGTACGTCAACCCGTGCTTCTGGCGTTTGGCGGCGCTCAAGGGACTCGACTACCGGGCGGTCGTCGCTCGCGGCGATCAACCTCTCGATCAAGCGCTTCATGCAAACCGCGAGGACATCGAAGTGGACGGCGTGGAGGTGTTGAGGATGCTCGCGTAGCCTGCGCGCGGAGGGGGCGGTGCATTTTTCCGTCCGGCACGTAACGGATCGTTCGACAAATCTTTTTCTCTGCGTACTGATGGAAGACGGCAGAGTGTTCCCCGTTGCATTTTGCCGAAGCACTTATGAAAGCACGTATACTTTTGGTGGAGGATGATGAGTTTATCGGCCCTTTGGTGACAGCCGTGTTGTCGAACGCGGGCTATGAGGTCTCGGTCGCCTCTGGGCTAGAGGACGTCAAGACGCTCGACCCGTTTGGCTTTTCGGCAGTGGTCACGGACTTCCAGCTGCCGGGCGGCGATGGCTGTGATGTCATCGATTACATGCGGCAGAAGACGCCGGGCATGCCGGCGCTGTTGATTTCGGGCTATGGGAATTGGGCAGCGGAGAACTGCACCAACCGTGGCATGGACAATGTGCATCACTTGGGAAAACCGTTTCGGGCGGATCAACTTCTGCACGAGGTGGAGTCGCTGGTCCCGGCTGACGGTTGCGCCAAATAAAAAACCCGCCGGGAGGAGGTCCGGGCGGGTCAGTGAAGGCGCGAGGCGGGCGGTTATTGGACGTGATTGATCCAGTACTGCGAGAGTGACTCGCGCATGGCGTTTTGGTAGTCGATAAACGGGTACGAGAAGAAGAAGGACATGAAATCGATTTCCTGCTCACTCTCGTTCGTCCAGGAGACCGAAGGGTTTCCGTATTCGTTCCAATAGCCGTCGAAGCTCATCAAAATCACGCCGCCCGTATCGGTCTCCCAGCGGAAGTCGCCGTAGAAACGGTTGGGATCGAAGGCGCCGTCCCGCACGCCCTGCCAGCCGGTGGAGGTGATTTGCCAGGTCGAATAGTACACCGTGGGAGAATCGCCCGACGAGTAGTGGGCTTGGTAGGAGCCGGATTCCGTCACCACGCCTGAGTCGGTGTCGAAGATCACGGGATCGGGTTCAGTGGAAAAGCCCAGGAGCAGGGCGACTGACGCAAGCAAGGGTTTAAGGATCATGATACGTTCTGGTTGAGGTAATCTCTCGCCGGACCTGAGCCGGAACCATGACGGCTCCAATCGGGTAGGGCAAGAAAACGCCTGCCTCTCTCGGCGCTGCTGCCAGAGAGGCGTTTAGGAACTCGTGGCCGGTTGTTGCTGGCGCGTGCCCGTCAACAGCCACACCGCGCCGAGTCCTGAGTAGAGTGCGATGAGGCCGGCGGTTTCGTGTAGCAGATGATAATGGCCGGAAAAGGTCGGGGCCAGCAGCACGATGCCGGCGATGCGGAGGAAGTTGAATACGAAGGCCACCAGCACGCAGAGAGGAAGGAGCACCAGGAACCACCCCCACGCGGCCCGTTGGTAGAGCAGGCGGATCAAGCCTAGCAGCAAGCTCGAGGTAATGAGGCCGAATCCGTTGCACTCGGTGGCAACCACGAAGGCCTGCTGCGGAGTGACCAGCAGGAGACGGATATCCGGTTGTTGCTGGATGACGAGTTGCGAGGCGAGGCCGACGGCTTTGAGCAGACGGGCCGACTCCACGCCGGCCATCTGCCGTAGCGGCCAGTCGAGAATGGGGAAAAGCAGCACACAGAGAATCAGAACGGCGAATACGCTGAGCAGCGGAAGCGTGCGACGAAAGGCCTGCCCGCCGAAGGCGTAGTTCACCGCGCCGCCGGCGGCGGCGATGAGGCCGGCGAGGATCAGGAGCGGGGTTTTGAACAAGAGCGCGCCGCCCGCGAGCGCGTAGGCCGTCAGGAACCAGCCGATCGTTCGATTGGAAAACTGGAGATCGAGGCGGAGGGTCCGCCTTTTTTCCCAAGCGATCCAGAGGCCGGCGAGCACGACGAGGATGACGGATTGTTTGAGCTGTTCCCGCGCGAAGGCTTGCGAGGCGAGCCAGCGGATCGGGGGCCAGAAAACCACTGCAGTGACGCCCAAGACTGCGAGCGCTTGGAGCCAGTCTTGATTGCGGCCGGCGGCGCGGGCGGGGGACTTGGCGAGCGGCGCGGTCATGACGATGAGCGAGCGGGCGTTCCGAACAGCGTGACCATGCCTTTGCGGAACGCGTCGGGCAGGACGTTGAAGTGATTGCGACGAGGAAAACGGCGGCTGGTCCAGTCGAGGCCGTTGAAGGGACGCGCCGTGAGTTGCCGTTCGAGTAGCTCCAGATCGCCGGTCATCGATGAGGAGTCCTCTTCGCCGACGCCTAGGAACAACCGCGCGGGCAGCTTGGGGTTTTGCACCTGACGACGGGCGGCGAACTCGAGGATGCTGCGGTCATCCCACCAGATCGACGGGGCGCTCGCCAGGCAGTGGGTGAAGAACAGCGGCTCCCGCCAGAGCGCGTAAAGCGCGAGAAGCGAACCGAGCGAGTGGCCGGCGATTCCGCGTTGGTCGCCGCTTAGCGAATACCGGCGGCCAAGCTCGGGCCAGAGCGTGGTCGTGAGAAAACGAACGAAGTTCTCCGCTCCGCCACTCGAAGGTTCATCGTCGTGGTGTGTGGGCGTGTAGTCGCGGCCGCGGCGGTTGGCGGGCTTGGAATAACTCGCGCCGTAGCCGAGACCGGCGAGAAGCAGTGGCGGGAGTTCGCCGGCTTTGCGCGCATCTCGATAAGCCGATACGGCGGCGGTAAACTGGTCGTCGCCGTCGAGAAAGAGCACGCAGGGCAGCGGTTCCGTTGGGCGGATTTCGGCGGAGGCGGGTTGTTCGATGAAGATGACGTACTCGGTTCCGGTCTCGGGTGAGTGGAGCGTGAACGCGGGCTTCATGGGAGCGACGAAAGCGAAAGTGACGCGGTGACGACAATGTCAGGCTCGATGCGCGGCGGCGGCGGGTTTGTCCGCGACATAAATCATGTACGCGCTGCGGCGCGCGGTCGCGTGGACGCGGGAGGGCACGGCTTTGACGACGAAGCCGGCTTTGGCGAGGCGGGCGGCGAGGGGGGCGTCGGGGGAGGCGGACCAGACGGCGGCGCGACCGCCTGGCTTGAGAGCGGCGGCGATGTGTTTGATGCCGGCGAGGCTGTAGAGCTCGTTGTTGTCATCGCTGACCATGGCGGTCGTGCCGTTGTCGATATCGAGCATGATCACGTCGTAGGGAGTGCGGACCGCCCGTCGGAGAACGGTGCGGACGTCTTCCTCGAACACGCTGACGCGGGGATCGGCGAGGAGCTTGCCGTTGAGGTCGAGGAGATGGGTTCGGTTCCAGGCGACGATCTGGGGGAAAAGCTCGGCAACGTGGACAACCGCGGACGGGCCGACGGAGGTGAGAACGCTCTTCAAGGTGAAGCCAAGACCCAGACCGCCGATGAGGACGCGGGGGGAGTTTTTCTTGCGCGCGAAGTGTTCGCAGCCGAGTTCTCCGAGCTGGAGTTCGGACGTGGTCACGGCCGAGTGCATGAGCTGCTGACCGTTTACGCGGATGCAGAAGCTGCCGTCGTGTTCGACCAGGGTCATGCGCGCGCCGTTGGGCGTGGTGGTTTCGGCGAGCGTGATGTTGGGCTTCATGCGGGAGAGAAAGAAGTAGTGAGTAGCGAGTAGGCGAACCTCGGAAGGGTCGGGAAAGCGAGCGGCGGGCATTTGTCCGCAGGCGATGTTTGCGGTCGGAATGACGCCGAAGCGGCGCGTTCGGGATAACGCGCCCTACCTTGGACAAGAACGCGTGCGACGACCGACGCTTACTTTTTGTACCACTCGCCGTTTTCGCGCTGGAGCCAGACGCCGGCGGCGCTGTGGGTGGCGATCTGCCGGGCGCGGGCTTTGCCCACGGCGTCGGCGGTCGCGCCCGTTTTCGCGGCGAGGGCGGCGTAGACAGTGGTACGGTCGGCGTTTTCGGCGGAGGTCACGGCGTCAGCATCGGCTGCGGCGGCGCGGACTTCGAGGAAACCGCGGTTGTTCTCGCCGACGGCGCCTTGGGTTTTAAGCGCATCGATCTGCGGGATGCGTTTTTCCATGCGGGCGCGGACGACGCCGAGATCTTCGGCGCGCACGATCGCGGTGGTGCCCAAAAGAGCGATACAGAGGAACAGGAGGCGGAGGAAAGGCGTGTTCATTTGGCGGCGGGAGTCGTGAGGGTGGAGGATTTTTTATCGAGATCGCCGAAGAAATCATCGAGGGCGCGATCGACTTTCACGTTTACGTCGAGCGTGACGTGAATGGGGTCCACTTTGACGTGGATGCAGCCGGAAAGGACCAGGGCGCTGCAGAGGAGAAGGAGGCAACGGAGCATGGGAGGAAGGTTCTTTATGAGAGTGCGGGAGGCAACGAAAGTTTCCCCGTTTCAACGGAAGTCGGCGGAGAACTCCTGGGTCATCCCGAGATGAAGCAGTCGGGAAAGCGGGCCCGCCACGTTGACGGTGAAGAGGACTTGTTTCACGGCGCCGTCGGGCGGGATCGGACTGGCGTCGATGAACACGCGGGCCGAGCGGCCCTCGGCATCGCCGTCCGGAGTGAGCGAGACGCGCAACGCGTTTACCGCGAGTTCGGTTCGGCCGAGCTCGATATCGCTGAGATCGTAGTACGCCTGATTGCGGACGGAGAGCCATTCGCCGATTTTTCCGGGGAGAAATGCGAAACGCGCCGGGAGTCGGGAGGTGAGAAATCCGGGCGAAGGAGCGAGGCGGATGACGGTGGGCTCGAACTCATCGAGCGAGAGGTTGCCTATGCCGAGCTGGAAGCCGGCGGCTTCGCTCCAGCCAAGAATCAGTTCACCGTCGAGCCGGCCGCGGGCATCGGCCAGACCGGAGGGAATGAGTTGGGCGAAATCCTGGAGGCCGACGCGTTTGATGCGTACGCGCGCTTCGATGGAAGGCGGAGACAACGGGAGCGTGAACGGAGCGGACTCAACCTCGCCGCCGGCGATTTCAACGCGGGCGGCATCCACAGCGAGCGTCGAGAGGTTTTTCAAGCGGCCTTGCAGCGAAAATGCGCGCGCGCCGAAACGGGATGTGGTGATTGTGCGAATACCGAGCGTGAACGGAGAGTCGCTGTGCAAGGTGAAGTCGGGGCCGAGCATGAAGTCGCCGGCGAATGTGAGGCCTTCGAGTAACCAGCCTTGGGTGTCGTCTCGGACGATGGCGTCTCGGCACTGGATGCTGAGCCGTCCGCTGGGCTGGAAGCCGTCGAGGGTGCCTTGTCCGGTGATGGTAACGTCTCCGATCGCCGAGGCGGCGCCGATGTCTGGCGCGTAACGAGCAAGCAACGCGTGGAACCACGGACCGAGTTGGGCGTGGCCTTCTTCGATCCGCCAGGAAACGCGGTCGGTGTTGTTGTCGGCCTCGACGACGGCGTGAAGCGTGACTCCTTCGCCGATCAGCGAAAAGCGGGCGGACTGCTGGCCACCGGCGGGAGCAGCGGCGGTAAAGCTCCAGGAAAGCGGAGGAAGCGCTGGGACGTTTACTTCGCCTCGTAGATTGCCGAAGTACGCGAGACGAGGGAGCGCCGCCTGGCTGGGGAGAGCCAGAGTCAGAGCGAGAACGGCAAACGCGAGACGCACGAACGGGAGATGGGCGAAAGGGGAGAAACTGGCTAGCCGGATATTTTCGCGTGGGGTCGTCTGGGATCATCGGCAATTTGCAGGACGAAGCCCGTGAGAGCATTTCACCGTGCAACGCGCGTGAAGAATGAGCGGACTTTCTGGGGGCGACCGTGGCGTGTGGGGCGTTGTGCGCTATCTTTCCGGGATGAAAACTCCAACCTCAGAAGAAATCGCGGTGCGCGCTTACGGGATTTGGGAAGCGCGCGGTCGTCCTCAAGATCATGAATCGTCCGTGGATTGCTGGCTCGCCGCCGAACGCGAGCTCACGGACGGCGAGGACTCGTCATCGACTCTCGATCTGCATTCCGGTCCCGAGGTCACGAATATGGATCGCGCGCTCTCGCCTGCCGCCCGCAGCCGTGCGCGCGACGAACGTCATGGGAAAAGGCGATCAGCGAAGAATTCAGGAGCCGACCGCCCGCGGGAACATTACATCGTGGCGGCGGATCGGGCGCGCCTGCGCATCTATCAGGAAGATCCGACGGTGGAAGCGGTGGACGCGTCGTTGCAGATCGCTTCCTCTTTCGACCTTCCGTCGGGGAAGAACCACTACACCAGCCGCGATACGGATCAGGCGGGGCGTTTTCCTGGGCCCCGAGGCAAGGGAACCGCGGTGGGCGGATCCATCGACGAACGGTTGCCGATGCTGGAAGAACAGCAGCGCCGCGCGGCGGCCGAATTAGGCGCGCGCATGAACGAGTTTTTCCGTCAGCACCCCGACGCGACGTGGGATTTCGCGGCTGGACCGGTGGTGCATCGCGGTATCCTGGACGTGCTCGATCCTGACGTGCGGGAACGGCTTGGCGCCGCGTTGGTGAAAGAGCTCGTGAACCAGCCGCTGCCTGAGTTGCGGGATCATTTCACGCAGGCAACGGCCGGGCATGACGGTAGCTGACCTTGCCTTTTTGAGAGAGCTGCGCACGAGCGAGAGCGTGGCTGGATGCGCCAGCCGCGCTTTCTCTGCCGGAGGATGCGGACGTACGTTATGGCGACGAAAGGTCGCCGAGCATTTTTATGTACCCGGAATAAAACGACACCACGTGGTACCCGACGAACACGACCGTCGCGATGAAGAGGAGTGCCGGATAGAGCAGCGACGCGACTTTGAGGGCGGTGTTGGCGCGGTCTTGGTTTTGTTCGGCGATGCGAAGGAGGTTGTGCTCAAGCTGGCCGGTGGTTTCGCCGGTTTGGTAAAGCGCCACGAAATCGGGGGGGAAACAAGGAAGGCGGGAGAGATGGGCGCCAGGGTTTTCGCCGCGTGCGATGACCGCGTCGATGGCTTCTGCGGCGGCGCGAAGTGTCGGCGATCGCGCGATCAGTCCGGCGATCTGCCAAGCGCGGTCGATGCGCAGGCCGGCGTCCAGAAAGTTGCCGAGGGCGAAGGCGAAGTCTGCCAGCGATTGGGCAACGGCGTATCCGCGGAACGCTAGCAGGATTTTCATCGCGCGGAAGAGGATCGGGCTTTGGCGGTTGGCGAGAATCAGGATTGCGGCGCAAGCGATCCAGAGCGGCAGCAGCGTGCAGGCGAGCGAGCGCGCGTAGGCGGGGGCGTCCCACAAAAAGCCTTTTTCCCAGTCGATCATTCGCAACAGCGGGAAGAGCAGAAATCCCAGATGTACGATTGCGAGCGGGTACGCGCAGGCGAGGAGGAGCCGGGTTTTCACGGCGCCAAACTGCGCGTGCCGGGCGGAGAGATTGCGAAGCACGCGCGGGAGCCGGCCGGTTTCTGCACCGGCGGAGAGGAAGAGTTTATCGGCGTGGGGCAGCCATGCGCCCGTCTCGCGGAGAGCGTCGTCGATGGAGCCGCCCCGCTCTGCGGTGTCGGCCATGCGAACGAGCGCGGCGGCGGGCGCGCCACCGCCGACCGAGGCGCGCAACGCTGTGGAGAAGGGCAGGCCGGCGTCCAGTTGCTGGGCGAGCAGGTGATACCATGCGGAGAGTTTTTTGTGACTAAGCGGCATGGCGTTTCGCGAGAAGGTCAGGCTTTGGCTGATGCGGAGACGTCCAGTATTCGCTGACGTGCGGCGGGCGGTAGAAAGGTCCACGCGAGCAGACGGCTTTGTTTCTGGCCGGCGAACATCGCGATGGTGCGGACCTCGATGGCGTGGATTTTCTGGAGGGCGCGTTCGAGATCGGGCAGGCTGCCGCGTTTCGAGACGAGTGTGGTGAACCAGATGCACAGTTCGGGGCGCGCCGCGCTTTCAGCGATCATCCGGCGGATGAAGGCAACTTCGCCGCCGGGACACCAGAGCTCGTTGGCGCGACCGCCGAAGTTGAGGACAGGCTTGGTGTCGCGACTAACCGGAGTGCCGCGGAGGTTTTTAAGTTTTCGCAGCGTGCCGTCGGCGGCCTCCGCCGGCGAGGCGTGAAAGGGCGGATTGCAGATGGAGAGGGCGAACGTTTCGCCGCGGTTCGTGACGTTTTTAAAGATGGCGTCGGAGGACGGTTGCAGGCGGCATTCGATCCGACCAGCGACCGCAGGGTTGGCGGCGACGAGCTGGCGTGCCCAGTTAATGGAGACACGGTCGATGTCGGTGGCGACGAAGCGCCAGCCGTAGGTTTGTGCGCCGATGAGGGGGTAGACAAGGTTCGCGCCGGTGCCGATGTCGAGGACGGCGATGGCCGGGCCGCGTGGCGGGAGCGCCGGCTTCCGGTCGGTGGCGAGCAGATCCGCAGCGTGATGAAGATAGTCGGCCCGGCTGGGAATCGGCGGGCATAAACTGCCTGGCGGCAGATCCCAATGAGCGAGACCGTAGTGGAGTTTCAACAACGCGCGATTGAGCGTGGTGACGGCGGCGGGATTGGAGAAGTCTATCGTGTCGCCGGCGAGCGGGTGGGGTTGCACGAACGGGCGCAGATCCGGCAATGCGGCGATCAGACGGGGAAAGTCGTACGGCGCGCGGTGGACGTTGCGCGGGTGCAGTTCACCGGTGGTGTGGTTCTTCGTTTTTGGCGGCGGCGATTTCAGAGGAGACGAGTAAAGGTGAAACGAGCGCGGGGCCAAGCGTGTGATGATCGACCGATGCGCCTGACCTTTCCCACATGCAGGGCGCCGGCTTTGTCGATGGCGCTTTGTGCGGCACCGACAAGCCGGCGTGCATCGCGCTGCTCAACCCACGTGCAACGTCACCGGGATATTTCCGCGCGTGGCGTGGGAATAGGGGCAGACGATGTGGGCTTGGTCCACGAGCTTCTCGACGACGGTACGATCGATGCCCGGCACCGTGATGGTGAGCGCTACTTCGAGACCGAAACCCTGCTGGTCGTCCCGCGGGCCGATGCCCACTTGGGCTGTCACGGCGGCTTCCGGTGGAATGCGGGTGCCGGTCTTGCCGGCGACGAATTTCAACGCGCCGAGAAAACACGCGGAATAGCCGGCGGCGAAGAGTTGTTCGGGATTGGTGCCCGGCCCGCCCCCGCCGCCGAGCTCGCGCGGCGTGGAGAGCGAAACGGCGAGCGCGCCATCTGCGGAATGGGATTTTCCTTCGCGGCCGCCGGTCGAGGTGGCCTGGGTGGTGTAGAGAATTTTCATGGTATTGGAGAATGTAGGAAGAGGAGCGGTCGCTTGATGATTACCGTAGATTTGCCTTCAGCGCTTCTGCGGCCTGGTGAAGCGCGGCGCGCGTGGCGGGTGTTTGGCTGAGCGCGTTGAGCAGACCGAAGTCGTGGATCGTGCCGGAGTAGCGCACCGCGGTGACGATGACGCCAGCGGCGGAGAGTTTGCGGGCGTAGGCTTCGCCCTCATCGCGCAACACGTCGAACTCAGCGGTCTGCACCAGCGCGGACGGGAGGCCGGTGAGCTGTTCGCGCGTGGCTTGGAGGGGCGAGGCGTAGATCTGCTGACGCTCCTGCGGGCTGGTGGTGTAGTTGTCCCAGAACCACGTCATCATGGAACGGGTGAGAAAATGCCCTTCGGCGAACTGGGCGTACGAGCTGTTCTCGAAGTGCGCGTCCGTGACGGGCCAGAACAAGATCTGGTAGCGAAGCTTCGGTCCGTTGCGATCCTTGGCCATCAAGCTGACGACGGCCGCCATGTTGCCGCCGACGCTGTTTCCCGCGACCGCGAGGCGCGAGCCATCCACGTTGATCTCGGCGCCGTTATCGGCGACCCACTGGGTTGCCGCATACGCTTCCTCAATTGCGACAGGGAAACGTGCCTCGGGCGAAGGGGTGTAGTTCACGAACACGGCTACGGCGCCGGAGCCGGCGACCAGATCGCGGACGAAACGCTCGTGCGTCGGAAAATCGCCGAGCACCCAGCCGCCGCCGTGGAAAAACATAAACGCCGGTAGTCTCTCTTTCACACCGGCCGGGCGCACGATGGTCAGAGAAATCGTGCGCCCATTGGCGACGATCGTCTTTTGTTCGAGATCGGCTTTCGGCAATTCGAGCGGCACGCCCGATTGGGCGCCCACGAGCACCGCCCGGGCGTCTGTGGGTGAGAGCTGTTCGAGCGGTTTGCCGCCGCCGCTGTGTACGGCTTCCAGGAAGGCTTGGGTGGCGGGTTCGACGCCGGGGCTGCCGATGTTGGCGAGAGCGCCCGAGGCGGAGGCGAGGAGGACTGCGATGGATTGGATCGGTTTCATACGAGCTATTTTTCTTTGGTTACGGGAATCGTCGGGACGGCAAACGCGCCGGACTGTCGATTTGATTGCATGCAACTTAATTTGAGGCGCTTGTTCTTGGCGAGATATATTGCAATCAATCTAATTTGACACTTCTGGCTCAATGTTTTGCATGCGATAAATCTTTCTCACCATGCCGTCCCGCCCACCCGATTCTCTCGAAACCTTTCTTTGCCTCGATCTCTACGCCACCTCGCGGGCGGTCATGAAGGCGTACACGCCGCTACTTGAGCCGCTCGGACTCACTTACCCGCAATACCTGGCTATGGTCGCGCTCTGGGAGAGCGAGCCGTTGAAAGTGAACGAGCTCGCGGAGCGGCTCAGCCTCGACTCCGGCACCCTTTCGCCGCTGCTCAAGCGCCTCGAAGCTGCGGGGCTCGTCGAGCGCAGCCGCAGCGTGAAGGATGAGCGTTCGGTCGAGATCGCGCTGACGGCGGCCGGTCGGAATTTGCAGAAAAAGGCGCCGGAAGTCGTCAGCCGGATCAGCGATCTTTTCGGTCTGAAGACGGAAGATATGCGACGCCTGCAAAAGACGCTCCGCAGCATCGGCGAGCGTATGGAGGAGAGTCTGGCCGATAAGTGAGGGCTGGCTCGTCCGGGTTCAGAGGACGCCGAATCGGGGGCAGGGCAACACGTCGTGCATAGAGTGGACGGCGTCTCTGGCGCAATGGAACGAGGGGATTCCGACGAGGCCCAAGTCTGCGCGCAAGACGCGTGCGCTCTCCGGCGCGTGGTTCATTTCCCGGTCCCCGACTGCGGTGAGCGCTCAGTTTCTGGCTTGGCGCGTCTTGGGGCGCGGACGTGATCGCGTGCGCGACGTTTCGCCTTTTTCCCAGGCGGCGATGGTGCGGTTGAGGTGGTTTAGTCGCAGTTGGAGGATTTCGACGTCGTGCTGGAAATTCGCATACGTGCGCGCGTGAAGGATGTGGCGTTTCGCCTCGGACAGCGTGAAACGCCAGTAGGGCGAACGGCGGTAGTCGCGGAGTTTACGTTCGGTGTCGCGGCGGGCGGCGACGAGTTCGGTTATCGCGCGACGCAGGCGGCTGATGGGCGAATCGGGGCCGAGGATTTCGTTGGCCGTTTCCCATTCGACTTCGAGGCGGGCGAGCCAGTCGGCGTCGCCTGCGGCCCAGGCTTGCTGGACTTCGTGCCAGAGGCGTTGGCGAGCGGGATTCCATTCGCCGCCGCGATCCGGATGAAGGTGTTGCACGAGGCGGCGGTAAATGTCTTTGGCGGCTTGTGCGGGCGGGAGATCGCGGTGGGCTGAGCCGGCGGAAGCCGGGTCGTGAGCGTCGTCGTATCCGGTGGATTCGTCATCGCCGAAGAAGTCGTCGTCGTTGAAAGAGTCGGCGTCCCGATCGCGCGGCGTTTTCTCGTCGCCGGAAGGATCTTCCTCGTCGTCGAAGGCCTCGGGATTGGCTTCGCGTTCTTTTTGTTCCCGCCAGAGTTTTTTTGGCGAACGGCCGGTCATTTGGGCCATGAAGAGGACGGATTGGATCCGGTCGCTTTTAAGGGAAACTTCGGCGTAGAGCTCACGCAAAGTGGTCACCCAGACGGGAAACGTGCGGTGAAGCCAGGCGTCGTACGCGGGGCGGTCGATCTCTTCGTGACGATGCAGATCGCGGGCGGTTTTTTCGAGGCGTTTGCGGGCGGTGTGAAATTCGGCCCAAGCGGCGCGTTGCAGCGGCCGGTTATCGATGAGAAGCAGCGTGCGGTGGTGGGTTGATTCGGATCGGCGTGACTTCGCGGAGGAGGAGGCGCGCGTTCGCGCAGCGGGAGTTTTCTTTTTTGGCCCGGGCATGAAGAGGCACGGAAGAAAACGGCTCCGGGCCGAAGCGCGAGTCGGGAAGCGAAATCGTGCGCGACGCGTGCCGGCGCCGTGGAAGGCGAGCACGTGAAGGCGGCCTCGTTCGGAGCGGGGACTAAACCGGACGGGCGGCGGAGGCGGGGGCGAAGCAGGCTTCGGCGGATTTCACGGCGAGGCTGTTGTGCGCGGGACCTTCCGTCCAACTGGGGAGTTCGAGGACGAAGGTGGCGCCGCGGCCGGGGCCTTCGCTGAAGGCGCTGAGCGAGCCACCCATTTGTTTGGCGGCGTTGGCGCTCGAGTGCAGGCCGAAGCCGTGGCCGTCTTTGCTGGTGGTGAAGCCGTGCGAGAAGATCTTCGTGAGATTATCCGGAGGGATGCCGATGCCGTTATCGATGACTTTAATCTGCACCGTGTTGGTCGGCGTATTTTCGATGCGGAGGATCAGCCGGCGTTGGGAAGGCTCCTTCACGTCCATGGCCTTTTTCGCGTTGCTGATGAGGTTGACGAGGATCTGGAGAACCTTGTGACGCTCGGCGCGGGCGGGTGGGGTCATCGCGAATTCGCGGGTGACGTGGACGTTGTGGCGGAGGAGGGCGTTGTTGCTGAGCTTGATCGCATCCTCGATGGCCTCGTTGAGGGCGAGCGGCTCGACGACGCCGGCGACGGAGGCGTAGCTTTGCTGCATCCAGATGATGTCTTTCACGTGGTCGATGCTCTTCAGCAGCGTGCCGAGGTCGGCCATTGTCTCCGTGCGTTCCTGATCGAGGGTGTTGGCGAGGCTTTCGAGATAGCCGGGGAGTTTGGTGCCGCGCGGATCTTTGGCGAAAAAGCCGGGAAGGTCGGCGGACTGGTCGCGGAGGAGGGCGCAGACTTTGAAGATGCTGGTGACCTTGGAATCGCGGAAGCGGTCGGTGAGGAGGTTGGCGGTGACGTTGATACTCGTGAGAACGTTGCCGACGTTGTGGAGCACGCCGGTGGCGACCTCGGCCATGCCGGCCTGGCGGGTGGCCTCCATCAGTTGTTTGTTGGCGTCCTCGAGGGCCTTCTGGGTCTCGACGGATTTCGTCACATCTTTGCTGATACCAAAGGTGCCGATGATCTTCCCCTGGTCGTCTTTGAGTGGAAGTTTGCTGGTGAGAACCCAGGTGACGCGACCGTCGGGCCAGATTTCCTTCTCCAGCTTGTCGAGCATCGGCACGCCGGTGCTGATGATGACCTGCTCGTCGTCGTAGGCTTTGCGCGCGTGGGCTTCGGCGAAGAAATCGAAGTCGGTCTTGCCGACGATCTCGGACGGCTTGAGGTTGTCGCGGGTGGCTTTCGCGTGGCTGACGGCGAGGAAGCGCGATTGCAGGTCTTTAAAATAGATGTGGTCCGGGATGTTGGACAGGAATGCCTGGAGCAGGATGCTTTCGAGCTGCGGGATCGGTGAACCGGAGCTGGACGTGGCCGTGGGAATCGAGGGGGAAGCGTCGAGGGGAGGGGAGCTGCTCATGGGAAAGGGGACCTGGTCGCTTGGCGGCTGGCCTGGAGACTGTCGATGTTGCGAAGGAGGACTTCGCGTATGGCTGCGGTGGTGACAGGCTTCGAGAGATAATCGTCCATACCCGCTTCGAGGAGGCGCTCGCGCTCGGCGGGGAGAACATTGGCGGTGAGGGCGATGATGCGCAGGTGACGCGGGATGCGCGGGGCGCGCGCGAGCTGGGAGCCGCGGATGATCTTGGTGGCTTCGATACCGTCCATGATGGGCATCTGCTCATCCATGAAAATGATGTCGTAGGGCTGGCGTTGGAGCGCATCGACCGCGTCACGGCCGTTGTTGGCGAAATCGGCGCGATAGCCGAGACGCATGAGCTGGTGGCCGGTGACGGTCTGGTTGATGGCGTTGTCGTCGACGACGAGGATGCGGATGGCTTCCTGAAGCTCGGGGGATTGCTCGGCTTCGTAGAGCGACTCTGCGGAGGGCCGGCCGTTGTCCATCGCGGAGCGGATGGCGTCGAAAAGCGGACTGGGTTTGATTGGCTTCAGCAGGCAGGAGGTGATGCGGTGCGATTCGAGCTGCGCAGGGCTGAGCCGGTCGCCGAGCGAAGTGATGAGGATCTTGACGGGTTGAGGGAGATCGGGGAGCGCGTTGATGGCTTGCGCGAGTTCGAGGCCGTCCATCTCGGGCATGTGATAATCGAGCAGGACGAGATCGAACGGAGCGCCTTCGAGGAACGCGTGACGGAGGCAGGCGAGGGCGGCGGGGCCGCTGGCGGCTTCGTCGTGGGGGATTCGTCGATACGTGAGCTGATGGCGGAGGACTTTGCGGTTGGTTTCGTTGTCGTCGACGATGAGCGCGCGGCGGACCGGGATGTTAAACGGGGCGGCGCTGAGGGCCATGCCGACGGGGCGCGTGAAGCGCGCGGTGAACCAGAACGTGCTGCCTTTCCCGGGTTCGCTGAGGATGCCGACCTGACCGCCCATCATCTCGACGATGCGTTTGCAGATCGCGAGGCCGAGGCCGGTGCCGCCGTA
>CAMLSH010000009.1 GCA_946482625.1 uncultured Opitutaceae bacterium | reverse complement strand
GCCTTGCAGCGCCTGTTTGATCCAAACGCCCACAAACGTCTGCCGCGCATCCTTGATCCGCATGCGCGGCCCGATCGTATTCGTGAGCCGCAACACCGTGCTCCGGATGCCATGCACACGGTGGTAAAGCAGGTGATAGGATTCGCCCGCCAGTTTGTTGATGCCGTTCACATCCACCGGCCGCAACGGATGAGCCTCGTCCACCGGCAAATAATCCGGCCGCCCATAGATCTGCCGCGTACTCGCGAACACGATACGGATACCCGGATTGTGCAACCGGCACGCTTCGAGGATCGAAAGCTGCGCCCGCGCATTGATTTCCAGATCCGTCTGCGGGTCGCTCATCGAGTCCATGTGGCTCGTCTGCCCCGCGAGGTTGAAGAGAAAATCCTGTCCTCGCACCAGATGCGGCAGCGAATGCCCGTCGCGTACATCGGTGAAGTTCACCTGCACCCGCCGCTCGATGCCGGCTAGATTACGCAGGTTCCCGCCGTACTCCGGAATCATCGAATCCACCAGCGTCACCTCCGCGCCTAGGCCGACCAGCGCCCGCGCGAGATTCGACCCGATAAACCCCAGACCGCCGGTGATCAGCGCTTTTTTTCCACGGAAAACCTCTCCGACACTTTTGTCGGTGAATCCTCCTCGTTGTTGGCGGGCCGGTCTTTTCTTCATGATTTTTCTCCCTCCGCATTTGGCTGCACACGCAGCTCAAGACCGTAGATGGCGAAACCGAGAAGCCGCTCGTCGCCTCCCGCCGAGAGCGGCGGTCGATCCGAGCGCAGCTCCATCCGGGTTTCTCCGGGAACGAATTCCAGATCATCGAAGCTCAATGTCTCGAGACGTGTCCCCACCTTTGCGGTCCGCAAAAGCCGCCCATTTACCCAGATCTGAAGCTCTCGGTCGACCAGGCTCCTCGCGCGAATGCGAAGCCCGATGGCGAGCGGTCGCCGCCGAGGATTCACGATTTGGACGGCCGCAACTTCCTTCGTCCAACTCCACCGTTCGCCTGCCCGCGCGATCTGTTCCTCTCCGTACCATCCGGAATCCAGCTTTGCGCGGATGAAATACTCACCTCGCGTATCCACGAAACTGAGCAGTGAAAGAGGTTCCTCCTTCGGTCGCAGGTGTTCTCCGCTCAAGGATTCTTCCGCCCGGCGTTTTCCGATTTCTGCCCGAGCGAGGAGATTCCTCACGTCCACACTGGCATCGGGCGTTCGGATAGACAGCACTCCGAAAAGAAGATCCCATTCACCGCGAAGATCTCCGCGCAATCGCCCTTCGTAGGTGTTCACGGCAAAATGCTGCGACTTGCGCAGCAAAAATACGTTCGCCCACAAGCGCGACCAATCATCGACCGGAAGCATATTCAACGAGGTGATCTCAGGAAACCGCTCCGCCTCTTTCACCTGCAGAAGCGCGCCATTCACCATCAACGGCGGTCTGCGCATTCGCTGGTTGAAACGCCATGCCGCATGCGCCTCGGCCGCGAGCACGAGCGCGAGCAAAACGCCTACCGCGCCCCGCTGCCACGCCGAGGCGGATCGTTCGCCCTTCAACCACCAACACATCACGGCTAGTATGCCTGGGTAGAACACCGAGAGCAGTTTGTACGCGTCATAGCTGGCATTCGTCCCGTGCACCGCTCCGCGCCATTGCAGGTAGCCGTAGCCCGCAAGGATCGGGACCGAGAGGCATGCCGCCGCCCACACTCCGCGTTCCCTGCGCCGCGCACTTCGCACCAGCGACACCGCCAATATGGCCAGCACGCCACCGCAGAGCAGCCAACGCGCTACGCCTTCATAACTCTGTAGGCGTTCGTCCGCCACGAAGCCCAGCCAGCCTTCCGGCGTCAGTGCCGGGATCTTCCACCCGAAGTCGGTCTTGTTCAGCAATTGAAGCCGCTCCCAGAGCCCGCTCGCGCGTCCATGAAAAGCCAATGCCGCGAGCAGCAGCGGTGCCGTCATCGAAACGCTCCAGCGTCCGAGCATCGACCAGTTCCACGCGCGCAAAAATCCCCCGCCGACATACGCCACCGCCGGCACCAGCGCGACCACGAGGATAAAATTATACGATCCCAGCAGCAGCCAATACGCGGTCGCGAGCAGTCCGGTCATTCTCCAGCCATTCCGCCAGCCCGCGCCCGTCCGCCACAGCACCAGCCCGCACCACGTAAGCAGAGCGATCGCCATCGCCGCCAGCAGCTGCGCCATGGCCACGTGATAAACCGCATACCACATGACAGGGCTCATCCCATAAATAAACGCCACCGCCACCGCCCCGGCCGGCCCCAGCCGCAGCCCTGCTCGCGCGAGCCAGAAAACCACCGGAAGTGTCAAAGAAACGAATACCGCCGTCATGACCCCGACCGTCTCATGCACCTCCAGACTGAAGACGGAGTTATTGAACGCCACCAGCGCCGCCGGCGTGAAATGATTCAGCCGCATCCAGAAATCGAAAAAGTTGTCCGTCGTCCCCACGCGAACCACCTCCGAAAGCCCGATAAACCCGCCTCGCTCGCTCCGCGCGAACTCCTGAAACACACGCGCTCCCGCCGCATAATCCGCCGCATCGCAACTTCCCAGCGACGAGGTGGTCAACGTCCGCGACGCTTGAGCCATCGGATACAGCAGCGCGCTCAGCACCACCACCATCGCCAGCCAGACCCCCGCGCATTTCCGCAGTCCCGCAGCGAGCTCGCGGCACTTGTCTCGTCCCTTGTGCCAGACACCCGCCACCAGAAGCAGGACCGGCAACAATTCACTGGCTATTGCATAGGAGTCGGTGCCCGAAAAATCCAGAGTTGCCCCCCACCACACCACTGCGGACTGGAGTGCGAGGCCGGCAGCAGGCGCAAATAACAAGGCATAACGCTCCCACCGGCGCGGCGTCAGAAGCAGCGCAAGACCCACCCCCCAAAAGATGATATGAAGCAACAGGCCGAAGCCCGTCGTAAAGAAGATCATGAGAGGGTAACCGAAACCAAGTTAAGCCGACGGCGCTACCGTGCATACACGTCCCGCAGGTGGAAGCTCAAAACGCTCACTCCGGCCGTCTCGCCATCATCAGCACCGACGACCCAAACGGCAGCCGCCCTACGCTTCGCAGCCACCTCCGTTCGATTGACATCATCGCGTTGAAAATCGCCTCCAGCGGCGCCGGATACATCCGCACATCGCCCGCCTTCGGACGCACCCGGATGACCTTACGCCGCGTCACCACCAAGGGAAACGGCAGCGTGTTCCAGTACGTGCTGCTCTCCACTCGAAATCCCGCGCGCTCTGCGAGACCCGTGATCTCTCTCCGGCTAAACCGATGCTTCGAGTGCACCATCTCATCGTGATACGACCACAGCCAGCGGTACGCCGGAACGTTGATCACCGCGACGCCACCGGGCCGGAGACACCGATAAAACTCCGCCAACGCCTCCTCAGGCTTTTCCACCTGGCAAAGCACATCAGCCGACACCACCGCGTCAAAACTCCCCGCTTCGTACGGCAACGCCGTCACTGACCCCTCCCGAATTCCCACGCTCAGGCATCGCTTCGCCGCAAACGCGCACGCCAGCTCCGAAAAATCCAATCCGGCAAAATGCCACGCCGGCTCCAGCCCCTGCAATCGCACGATCAACCCACCCGTCCCGCACCCCGCATCCAGCACCCGCGGCGTTTTCACACCGGCCAAGCCTTGCGCCAGAAACCGGTGCGCGTGCGCATGCAGCGCGCGGAAGTACCACATGCGGTCTTCGACGTCGGCCAGCTTGATGTACTCGTTCGTATCCACTTTGAGGTGAAAGCGCCGCAGCTTGCGGTGCGTCCGCCGCCGTCCGCAAGTTTTCCGAGAGAACGTGCCGCTCCTCGCGTTACCGGGCGCATTTGTGCTTGTCGGTCGGACGCCAGCACCATCCCCGGCTGGCCAGACTTGCGCGTGAAACTTGCCGCCCTCTAATGAGTCCAAGCCGCATCACCACCGGCCCCACCCGATCTCCCATTACCACTCGATGACCACACCCGAACGTCCGCAAAGCGAAGGCGTATTTGAACGACGCTCCACCCGTCAGACCGGCTTTGTTTTCGACGAGTTCGCCCTCGACTCCGCGTGGCTTCGGGAAACCGCCAGCGTTCAATTTCCCCCGCTCGTCCAGCTCCGCCGCGTGACGATTCACGGTGAATTTCGCCTCCACCCAGAGACCCGCGGCATCGAGACGACGTTGCCCTCTCTCACCGTTTTCCTCGCCGATAAAAAGATCGCAACCGTCACCGGCCGCAAACCCGGCCCGTGGGAAATCACCCTCGACGTCCCCCTCGAAGACGCCAGCCAGGGCTTCACCATCCGCCTCGCGCTGAGCGGCGTCGCCTTCACCAATTTTCTCGCCTGGGCTGGTCGCGTGTTCTCCGGCTGGCCGCTCGCAGACCGGCTGCAACGCTTCCGCCTTCAAAACAAAAACCGCCAGCTCCGCATCGCCCGCGTCGAAGCCGACGGCGAACTCGTCTACGATTTCGGCAATCGCCACAGCCCCTACTCGCCCACTTTCGCCCGCAAGCACGCCCACGTCGGCCTCAACATTGTCGGCTTCCTCAGCGCCGACCTCGGCATCGGCGAATCCGCTCGCTGCATGGTCCGCGCCGCCGACGCCGCACAAATCCCCGCCGTCGCCGTCTCCCTCAAGCTCCCCTGCAAAGCCCGCATGGGTGACAACAGCTTCTCCCCGTTCCTTCAGGAAAAAAATCCGTACGGCGTAAACGTCTTCCACCTCGATGCGCCCGCCGCCGCCGACATCGACGCCCACCACGGCACCGCCTTCCGCGCTGGGAAATACAATATCGGCTACTGGGCCTGGGAACTCCCCGAGTTTCCCGACGCCTGGATTCCCTACTTCGATTTCCTGCACGAGATTTGGTGCCCGTCCGATTTCGTCCGCGCCGCCATCGCCGACAAATCCCCGCTGCCCGTGGTCACGATGCCGCACGCCATCAAGTTCCGGCGCCCCGTCGAATCCACGGCTCAACTACGCGCAAAATTCGGCCTGCCCGCCGACAAGTTCCTCTTCCTATTTCTCTACGACCTGCACAGCTACTCGGAACGCAAGAACCCGCGCGCCGTCCTCGCCGCCTTCCGTGAATCCGGGCTAGCCACCAAAGGCGCCGCGCTCGTCATCAAGGTCCATGGCACCGCCGGCAACGAAGCCGATCTCGCCGCCCTGCAAACCGCCGCCGCCGAGTTCCCCGGCACCGTCCTGCTGACCGAAGCGTTTTCCCGCGCCGACATCTATGGGCTTGAAGCCGCGTGCGACTGTTTCGTGTCGCTCCACCGCGCCGAAGGTTTCGGCCTGGCCGTCGCCGAATGCATGTACCTCGGCAAACCCGTGATCGCGACCGATTGGTCTGCCACCGCCGAATACCTGAACGCCAGCAACGGCTGCCCCGTCCGCGCGAAACTCGTCACGTTGGAACGCAATCACGGCCCGTATTCAAAAGGCCAGACCTGGGCCGATCCCGATATCGCCCACGCCGCGGATTGGATGCGCCGCCTCCACGCCGACCGAGCGCTGCGCGAACGTTTGGGCGCCGCCGCGCGCGCGACCATCGAGGAAAAGTTCTCCCCCGAAGCCGTCGGCGCCCGCTACCGCCGCCGCTTGGAAGCCATCGCGAGCTGGTGAAGCGCCCTTTTATTCCGAAATCTCGCCTGCCGCCGACGCCCGGCCTGTTACTTCAAACTTCAAATTACGAAGACTGAACGCGAGGAGCCGTCGGTCCTTTGGATTCGGCATTATCGGCTCCTTCGGCGTCTTGAAAACGAATACGGTCGTACCCGGTTCGATGCGGAACGAATGAAGCGAGAACTCAACGCGGTCCGCTCCCACAAATTCGGACCATAGTTTCTGTCCACCGCTCAAAACGCTCACTTCGCGCGTATCCGCGGATTTGATTCTGCCGCTAACATTCACAAGAACGGGGAAAGCGTGAGGGTTGCGCAGGTGAACTTCCGCCGTACCCCGGCTCCAGCACCAATACTCACCGCGGGAACGCTCGGGGGGATACCAATTTTCATCAAAAGACACCTCCCACAACTGCCTATCGTTATCCGATGCTACCAACGAAGGCACCGAAATGAGCTTATAACACTGATCCACCGGAACGCGGAACAACCCAAGCACTGAAAAGGCGCTGAAGTTGCCTAGCAGCAACAATGCCCACCAGCGTCGGCCGCGCGGAAGCAGCACGTTAAATGCGAGCGCCATTGGTAACAGCGCCCGCGACGCAGCCCCGGGATACCCCTCCCACACGGCCTCTCCAAGGAAGGCCATGAGCAGCAGATACGGAGCCGCCACTCGCCACCACGGCAGCGACCACCGTGGTCGCAACGCGAGAAAGATCCCCTGCACAGTCAGGCTTATCATCATCGCGACGCTTGAAAAATTCGCCTCGGTCCACCCGTCGCGGGAGAGATCGTTTACAATGAACACGATCTTTCCCCAATAAGCCGTGAATGGCAGAGCAAACGCGCCTCCTCCGCCCGCCCCCTCTGCGCCTATGGTGCGATTGAGATAGAGCACCCAAAGAGCGCATGGCGCCACGATCAACACGCCGCGTACCGACATCATCGCCCAGTGCCTCCAGCTCGACCTTGGCTCCGCCAACAACGGCGCCGCTAGTATGTTGGTTTCTCGAATTAATCCTGAAAGCGCCAGCACCCCCGCCGACCACCACGGCTTCCCCTTTTCATACAACAACACCGCCACCGCGATCGCCAGCAAGCTGGGCCCATCCAGCAGCGACGCACGCACGCTGAAACAAAGGCCGAAACAAAACATCACTCCGGCCCATCGAAAGTAATTTTCCCAGCTAACGGCCGGGAACCACCGCAACAGGACCACGGCAAGCGCCAGCCAGCAGACCACATTCTGAAGCGAGAAAACCTGAATAATCCTCGCAGGATCACCTCCGCCCAGCGCCCAAGCCGTCCAAGAAAGCAGGATACGGCGCGCCCGAAACGGAAGGCTGTCGATCGCTTCGGCGAGTTGCGGGTTCCTGAGGTCGGGACTGATGGCGAGCTGCGCGTAAAATTGCCCGTCATAACCGTATGAGTGCATCTCCATGTGAGGTGCCACTGCGATCAACTCCGGCAGCGCGCGTGCCCCCATTTTGTCGCCGATCAAAAGGAGCGATGAAAACCCTTTCCCTGGCAGGTAAAATCCGGCGAGCAGCCAAAGAAAAAACAGCACGCTCGCTGCGTACGCGACTTTCGGAAGCTGGATGGAAATTGCCTTCAACGCCATTCGAGGAGAGCCCATGGAAAAATCACCGCACAGCCTCCAATTCCCCGACGCAAGGTCGGAATGGTTTCCCGGCCACGGATACGCGACAAACGTGAGTGGACCTCACGAAGCCGCCTTTGACTTTGTGTCCGCATTTACGGGATGCTGCCCTTGCACGTTTACTCATGGCACCTTCGCCGGACACCACTCCCTTCAATCCGCCTCCCAACGCAGCGGCCACCAATGCCGATTTCGAGTTCGCCGCTTTGCACGAAGCAGCCAACTACCGTGCCGCTCTGATCCAGAGTTTTCGCCCCTGGCTGAAAGGAAGCCTACTCGAGGTAGGCGCCGGCATCGGCCAAATGTCCCAAGCCCTGCGAACGCTACCCGAAGTTAACCGTCACGCGGCAGTCGAACCCGACGCGCGATTTCTCCCGACCCTTCATCAGGTTGTGCCTGCAACTGACATCGTCGAAGGCACTGCGCACAACGTCCCACCCGACCAACCCTGGGATGCCCTCGTGAGCATCAACGTTCTGGAGCACGTGGAGGACGATGAGAGCGAGCTCGCCTTATACGCGAAGCTCCTAGCCTCGCAGCACGGGCACCTTTGTCTCTTCGTCCCAGCTCGTGAGGAAATTTATTCTCTGATTGATAAAGATTTCGGGCATTTCAGGCGTTACTCCGCCTCGCAACTGCGAGCCCGAATCCAACTCGCCGGGTTCGAAGTCGTGCACCTTCGCTACTACAACATGCTCGGCTACTTCGCCTGGTGGTGGAGTTTTCGCCTGCGCAAAAACCGCGGATTCAAGATCGCATCCGTTCGCTTCTACGATCGCTTTCTTTTCCCGCCAGTTTTCTGGTTTGAGCATCACCTCTGCCGCCCGCCCATCGGGCAGAGCCTGCTGGTGATCGCTCGAGCCCGATAAGGAAGCCGGCAGGCTAGTCGGCAACAGTTTCGCCGGCACCTAGCCATTTCCAAATACGGACATCTCCCGACCGGAACGAGGCCACCTCTTTCCACGTCCCCAAAAAAACAGGACGCGCAGCGGGCCCTTCGAAGTGGAACATCATCGCGTAAACAGGCTTTCCTCCCTCGGCCAGTGCCTGAGCGAAGCGCGGCGATTCTCGCACGACTTCCTGGTAAAACAGAATCACCGGGAGATCCGTGTAGTACATCACCGAGCCTCCCCCATGCGCCGCAACCACGGTCGAGTCCGCCGGGATGTTCTCCTTCAGCCACGTCGCCGCCCGCTCAAACACGCGATCACCCCGCAACCAGAAAAACACCTGGAATCCGCGTATTCCTAGCAGCAGAAACCCCAAAAGAAAAACGCAGCCGAGTTGGGCGAAACCGCGCCGCTGACCCGTCGAAAGCGCCGGCCAGTTCCAACGCGCTGCAACCCGCCTCAGCATCAACAGCGCCGCGATAACCAACGCGGGAAACGTCGGTAAGATAAACCGCAGATACCACCACGTTTCGTGCGTGTGCCGGAAGATCGCGTAAAACCCGCCAAACACCGCCACCCACGTCACCAGTACCAGCCGCACGCGCAACGGCACCGATCGCATGAACGGCATGCCCAGCCCAAGGACGACGACCGGCGTCAGCACAGCCGGCAGCCATGTCGCGTAGCTCGCCAAACTCAGTGGCACGAATTCCAGACCGAGGGCCTCGCTCACGTTTTCGTAGCCACTCCCCAGCGGATTCCCCCACACCCGCCACGAATGCCACAACTGTATCAGCGCGCCGGGCACACCGCCGAGCGCCCAGAATAAAACCGTCCGCCACGAGCCCACCAGACAGACCAAAACCGGCACCACACAGAGAAAATTCGACGGTCTGATCAGCACCGCCATCGCCGTCGCGACACCCGCCAGCCACGCATATCCCGGTCGTGTACGGCTCGACCACGCGGAATACACTGCGATCGTCACCCAGGTCAGCGAGGCCCCGTCACTCATCGCCTGCAGTCCCATGAATAGATACAGCGGCGATAGCCCGAGGATACCCGCTGCCACCCATGCCCAGCGGCGCGACAATCCAAACGCCTCCGCGATCAGCCGCGTGAATACGATCCCCAGCACCACGTTCGCGAGGATCACGACCGGCACCGCCATCGACAAAGGCATGACCGTCGCCGCCAGTGCATACAACAACGGCATCCCGATCGCCGTCAGCGTCGTGATTTCTCCCGCTCGGACCGTGCTCTTGAACGCCAGCGGCGTGAAAACCGCCTGACCGAACTCCGCCGCCGTGATGCCCGCGACTTCCCGCATCGGCATCGCCACGCGCCCCTCAGAAAACATCCGCGCCGCATTCAGATACCCCGACGAATCGGCTCCCCCTGCCGCCGGCGCCATGCCCTGCGCGATCACCGCCACATACACGCCCAGCGCTAACCACGGCATCAATTTGGTCACGCGCGCCCCGTCGTCGGAGCCGCGCGCACGCAGTCTTTCCTTTCGCCTGGGTGTCCATGCGACCATCACCAATCCCATCACCCCGGCCAGCGCGCTTGCGCCCACGAGCCACGGCCAGAAGCCCACGACTTTGGGGAACAACCACGATAACCGCCCCGCCTCCACCACTCCGGCAAACGCCACCCACCCCGCCGGATCGGTTTGCTTCACCACGACTCGAAACGGTTCGGCCGGCGCATCGAAATTCACGCGTACCCACCGCTCCGCGAGCGCCGGCGGTTGCAGCAACGGCAAGATCTCCTGCCCGCTCTCCGTCCTCAACATCACCGTCATTCCGCTGGACCGCCACTCGCCAGCCACCCACAAGCGCAGCATCGCGTGTGTCGTGGCGAGCGGCTCGCTCACAAACTCGCCGGTACGCCCCGACGGCGCTCCCCCACCCGACCACGTACCCCACGCTTCCAGTCCGACTGCTTCTCCTTTCAACGTGGGTACACCGCCCCGGCGAAAACCCGATGGCGCCTCTCCTTCCGATGGCGCCAAAACCAGAGGCGCCCGCAACGACGGCGGCAGAACCTCCCGGAATTTCGCGTCGTACTTCAGCGCAAGCACTGCCTCGGCCTCGACCACGGAGCGCTCCATCTCTCGGCCGAGCGCGGTCGCGTCGTTTTCGAGCCACGCCAGCCGCCACCGCTCTACCTCATGGAAAACCGCCGTGTCGTCGCGGTCGATCCCCACCTGAAATAACGCCTGCGCCGCGCCCAGTGCCCACAGCGTGAATACGGCCGCCAGCGCCATTGGCCGCCGACCCCATCGCGCAGCCAGTGCTCCCAGGCAAACCGCGTTGATCAGCACCGCCGTGCCCACCACACCCCACGCCGCCGCTCCGGTTTGAACTCCTGCACACGCAATCGTCACCGGCTGGAGCAACGACCATCCCGCCATCACGGATAGCACTCCGCGTTTCTCAGGTACCTCCGGCTTGCGCACCGCTTGGAACAGCCAGAGCGCCGCCGGCAAAAAGAGCAGACCGGCCGCCAATACCGAACCGTGCGGCCAACAGAAAAAATCGCTGACACCCACCCAGCCGCCACCCTCCGCAATCGCCGCCACGCCGCCGCTCTGTATCCACTTTATCGAGCTCAACCCGACGAGCCCGCCGCTGGCGATCAGTTGGCACCACGCCTGTCGCGATCGGCTTTCCGACCGGCGCAACGCAAAAACCGCCGCCAACGCGAGCACCAGCGCTGCCGCGCCTCCCTCCGCCGCTCCGAGCACATTCGCCAGGCCCGCGCCCAAACCCAGCCACCAAACTCCTCGCCCCGCCCGCTCCAGGCGTTGCGTGCCTAGTTGAAGGATACTCAATAAAATCAGCCACCCCGACCACGCCGTCGCCGCCGACGTCCAAAACTCGCCCGCCCGCGGCATCAACAAAACCGCAACCGCCACTATCGCCACGAGTCCATAGTGCCAGACTTCGCGCAACCGCACCGCGACAAACGCCAGCAACAATGCCCACGCTCCCGCGTGCAGCACCGTACTCGCCGCCGCCACGACGCGCGTGTCCCATTGTCCATTCAGCGCAAGCCAGCCGTGTTTCCAGATACCCGCCGCCAACGCTGGATCGCTCATCCATGAGAGATTCCCTGCCGCCGCCGGATCGATCGCCTCCGAATACGCCCGCATCTCGCGCACTCGCTCGTTCACGGGACCGGCATCGGAGCCTGAAAAATCCACCCACCGCCACCCCAGCCCGCACACGACCACCAGCGAAGCCACGGCGAGCCAGAGAGCCGGAAAACGAAAGTCCAGAAAACGCGCGGACCGCTGGGAAGGATTCATTTCGTCGGATTAATTGGATAAGCAGCGCGGTCCATCCCACGCAGTCGCGGCATTGCGGCAACTGCCCGCCCTTGGCACCAGCCCAAAATAATTTCGTGGTGCCGAGCCCTTCGCCTGCGATGGCGCACACAAGGGATGCCGCAGATTTTCCGCAGCCGGACGACCAGCCGTCGCCGTGACTTCGGCCTGGCGGGTTCAGCGACGATCCCCGTCCATTTCGTCGCCGCCCCACGCGCTGCCGTCCAGCCACACAGACCTGCGAGGCGGGCGGAGCCCGCACTCGGAGCCTGCTTGATAACTTCGTAGAAACGCCCACCACAGTCTCCTTCCTCGAATGAAGATCGGACCCGCCTTCCGCCGCCTCCTGCCTGCCCGCCTCGAACGCTCCATCGCCGGCGTTTATCGCTCCGTCTTCGTCGATCTTCGCCGCGTCGCCCGCACCCTCGCACCGCAGTTGCCAGCCAACGCCCGCATTCTGGACGTCGGTGGAGGCGACGGCGAACTGCTCAACGCACTCTTCGCGCTCCGGCCCGATCTGCATGTCACGATGGTCGACGTCTCCGCATCCGTCGGGAAATTCGTCGACCCTCGCTATCACGCAAAACTCGTCCGGCTGCCGCGCACGTTCATCGAAGATCATCTCGCCAGCTCCACCGGCTGTTACGACGCCGCCGTCGTCAGCGATGTCCTCCACCACATCCCCATCGCGCTCCGCGCCACTTTTCTCGCCAACGTCCAAAAATCGCTCCGCCCAAAAGGACGTCTCTTCGTCAAAGACATCGAGCCCGGCCACGCCATTTCGCGGCTCAGTCTTTTCTCCGACCAATACATCAGCGGTGACCGCCAGGTCGTCCTGATCTCGCGCGACGAACTCGTCCGCCTCGCCGCTAGTATCCTGCCACCCCATACTTCGACCGAACTCGGCCTCCTCGCACAAAACCCGCCAAACTACCTGATAAGATTCGATTTCGAATAACCACGAACTCGGTGCATAGCCGACCAGCTCTGCATCGACCGCTTTCGCCAGCGAAGCGCTACGGCTGTAGAAAGCGGCATAGAAGCCCCCTTAAGAAAGGGCTACTTCGGGTGAATGGCCACAAAAGGCGCCTGTGGGCGCGCTGAAGAGAAAGTCACCGGATAGGTATTTTTGCGCCTTCTGGTGGCAAAATTCCGACTGAATTGAGCGGCAGCTTCGGCACCGCATCGTCAGAGCGATTCCGGAAATCCAAGCGGATCGTTGTCATCCAATGGATGACAACGGTTTCCACCCTGCCCCCTTTTCGCCGCTCCCTACTCGGACCGCGCTCACACCAACCGCATTGCCACGCGATGATAGCCCTTCATCAGCGGACTCACCACCCGCCGGATCAGTACGCCTCGATACTCGGGAAAATCCAGCGCCGCATCCATCTGCGGAAATAACACCGCGTCGCCCACCGTGCGCTTCGCCTTCACCTCCCCACGTCGTTTCGCGATCAGCCTCGCCGCCTTCAACACGTAAACGTAACTGCGCAGTTTCGCGCGGAACCAACCGTTGAGCGCAGCATGCGTCACGATCATCGCCTCGTTCAAAATCAACATCGGCGCCAACACTACCAGCGTACGCGCCTGATAGTTCCCCAGCACCATCATCAGCCGGTTTTTCTCCGAGTGGTACATTTTGACCGCGTGCTCCCGAAACGTATATTTGTGATACACGACCGCCCGCGCAGACACGACATGCGTGAAACCCTGCATCAGCCCACGCCAAGAATAATTCTGATCTTCGTTATACACGAAGAACTCATCGTCGAAGCCCCCCACCACCTCGAAATACCGCCGCGGCACCAGCATCGCCGCCCCGCTCACCGACAAAATCCGCCGATCCTCCGCTTGCAGCTCATGCCGCTTCAAATAGTCCCGGCAAAAGCCGTAGCCGAGGTAGTGTAACGCATTCCCCGTCGTGTTCACGCGGTCGCGCTGCTCGAACAGCAAAACCGTCGCCTGTACCAAGCCAGCCGATACGTCGGGTTTCAGCTGACGCAGATATGAGGCCACGAGTTCTGAGAGCATCGTGGGCTCGGAGAACGTGTCGCTGTTCAAAAGCACGCAACAATCCGCTCCATCCGTGAACGCGCGCCGCATGCCCAGATTGTTGGCCGTCGCGAAGCCCAGATTCGCGCCCAATCGCAAAACCGTGCAGCTCGGATGCTCCGCCTCGACATACTCCGCCGAACCATCGCTCGAAGCGTTGTCTAAAAAATACGCTTGGAACCGCTCGTAATCCTGCGCGCGCAGCGACTCAAAACAGTCCGGCAGATAGGCCCGTTGATTAAAGCAGCAGATGAGCACTGCGATCTTCGGCCGCCACGGCGTTTGCGTCGCGTCCACGCTCATGTCTCGCATTCCCGTCTGCTGCGAACGTCGCCCTTCGATTCCATCCTCACGGCGCTTTGACCGCGATCAACACCGCGCCAGCGATCACCAGCGCCACACCTGTCAGCTGGAGTCCCGAGACGCGTTCATGCAAAAACAGCACCGCCGCCCCGATGATCGAGACATGCACCAACGCCGTAGTCAGCGGCACAATGTACGACGCCGGCCGCGCCGACAGCACGATCAGCCAGAGCGCAAACGACACCAGATACAACGCCACTCCCGCCACTGCCCGCACATCGAGATGCCCGGAAAACGAGCCCGACGCGGCCGACAATGTGGAGCGCGCCGCACCCTGCTTGAACAGGATGATCGCGAGAGTCGTGACCACCAGATAACCGAGAACGAGCGCGTAATATCGCATGAGATTTTATAGACCGCCCGCCCGCTTCATTTCTTGTGCTTGAGCTGGAACGCTTGGATCGGATGCGTCGGCGGCGTGATGATATCGATCAGGATCGCCTGCAAAATCATCTGCGCGCCGAGAATCGTCGGCGTCAGCGCCAGCGCAACTGTGCCCGAGGTCTGCGCGACTCCACTCATCGCGCCTTCATGCCAGCGATAGATCGCAAAACCCGCGCCCGAGAAAAACAGGATCACTCCTGCCACGAAAAAAACGGTGGCCGCATTGATATCGAGGAGGAAATAACGGAACAGCACGCGCCGGCAGAAATGGTGAAAAAGCTTCAGCGGAAATTCGAACAAGCTGCGGACTACGCTCAGATTCGACGACTCCTCGCCATAACGTGCTGGTATCGGTACATCCACGACCGTCGCCCGGATGATGTTGAGATGGATCAACAGGCTCGTTTCGAAGAAAAACCGCTTCGCGATCAACTCGTCCGATAAACGCGAATACGCCGCCCGATGAATCGCCACGAAGCCGTTGGTCGGATCGGAAACATGCCAGTGTCCGCTCGCGAACTTGGTCAGGAGCGACAACCCGATGTTTCCCACCCGCCGCGCCACCGGCATCTGGCGCAGACGCTTCAGATCGAAGAATCGGTTGCCCTTCGAAAAATCCGCGCGCCCCGTCAGAATCGGCGCCAATAAATCCGGCAGATACTCGACACGCATCTGCCCGTCGCCATCGAGCTTCACCGCCACATCTGCCCCATCGGCAAACGCCTGGTTGAACCCGCGCAATGTCGCCGCACCGACGCCTGAATTGCGGTCCATCCGCAACACCGAGACGCGCCCATCCCGGGAGTTCGCTTCGATATACTTGCCCGATTCCTGCGGGCACCCGTCATCCACGACATAGATCCGCGTCACAAACGCCGGTACCGACTCGATCACGCCCAGCAGCGTGTCACGCACTTTGTACGACGGGATGACGATGGCGATGCAATGCTCCATGAAACAGCGTGCTCCGGACTGGCCCAAGAGCCGTTTCCTTCTGCCCTGCCCCGGAAAAAAAGAAAGCCCTTTCACTGCAAGGCTGTCACGGAAGCGTGTCTCTCTTTAGACCGCCGGCCACCTGCCGCCCGGGATTAAACAACCTCGAAAACGGGTAAGCGGCTATCACTCGCTGCGCGGTCTGTACACGCGAGTTCGGAGACATCCCCGGTTAAGCGACACATGGTTTCGCAAGAGCAGCACGCCGAGTGGGCGCCCGCAGCAAAAGGTCGCGACAAAATGGAAGGCCGTATGAACCATGAAAGCCCCGTGTAGGCGCGCCGGTGACTACCACCGACAAGACAGCCAATTTTGCGCCTTTTTGTGACCAAAATTCCGGCCGTCTTTCCGAGAGGCAACTTTGGTGAAGCATCTCAAACAGTGAACCTTTCGATTTCTCTGTGCGCCCCGTCCGGCCTCGGAGCCGCCGAGCCGCCGACGCTCCCGGGATTCATCCACTCCCTTATTCCCGGTTGCCTCCACGGCCTCCGTCTTTTCACGCTGCCGCTCGCATGCCCACGCTCTCCGTCGTCATCCCCTGCTACAACGAACGCGCCACCATCCGCCGCATCGTCGATGCCGTACGGGACTGCGGCGTCACTTCGCTGGAGATCATCGTGATCGACGACTGCTCGACCGACGGCACCCGCGACATCCTTAAAACTGAGATCGCCCCACTCGTATCCACAATCGTCTACCACGAGGTCAACCAAGGCAAAGGCGCCGCCCTCCGCAGTGGATTCAAGCACGCCACCGGCGACTACGTCATCGTCCAGGACGCCGACCTTGAGTACGACCCACGCGAACTACCCGACCTCCTCGCACCACTCCTTGCCGGAAAAGCCGATGTCGTCTTCGGTTCCCGCTTCATGGGCGGCTACCCGCATCGCGTTCTTTATTTCTGGCATAGCGTCGGCAATCAGGTGCTCACCCTGCTCTCCAACATGGCAACCAACCTCAATCTGACCGACATGGAGTGCTGCTATAAAATGTTTAAGCGTGAGGTCATCCAGAGTCTAAACTTGGTCGAGAACCGCTTCGGCTTCGAACCCGAGATCACCGCGAAAATCGCCCGCCGCAACCTCCGCATCTACGAGGTCGGCGTCTCGTATTCCGGCCGCACTTACGCAGAAGGCAAAAAAATCGGCTGGCGCGACGGCTTCCGCGCCCTCTACGCCATCGCCAAGTATAACTTCTGGAGCCGCGGATCGCACGTCCCTTGATTTCCCAAGAGCGCCGGCCGCTGGCCTGCACGGATCGGATACCCGTCGAAAGCGGCACGTGGGTACGCGCTGGGGCAGCCGTTGACCCGGGGATCAACTCGTCCCACTTCCGAGCGCGGATCGAGTGGCTCGAACGAGGCGCCCGCGCTTCCAGACCGTATACCTAAAGCCGGCGAGCCATCGGCGCTCTCTGCCAAGCCATCATTCGCCATCTCGCGACTAGCGGGTTGGCCGGTCCCTCCTTCCACGCGTGGCCGTCGCTGCATCACTCAGACGATCGAAGAACGCCAAGTGCGATGTACAGAGTTCTCTCTGCTGCAGCGCTCAACCCATTGAGCCTCCGATTAATGGCAGGCGTTGATATGACCAATCTTACCTGCTTCTTCGGCCAAGGCGTGGAAGGACAATTACACGCTGCCGAAACGACGCCAAGTCTTGGCGGCATAGAAAGGGAAAGCCTCCAAGCGGTCATCAAAACGTCATCGAATAAAGTAAGGAAGATGAGCGAAGGATGAGTGTACGATGAAAACTTACCGTTTACCGCCGCGTGTGGCTATCAACGCATTTGCAACGCCCGGGCAACTTCGGAAAAGCCGAGTGCAACGTGCAAATTTCAACCCATTTTCGCCTCCCACCGCCATCGCTGGTCGCGCCGGCTGGCGCGGGGGAGCGATCATCCACATCCGCAACTTTCCAGGCGAGTTTGACGCCGAGTACAAAGTGCAAAATTTGACCCACTTCCTGCTCGCTGCACGCGCCCCTTAATCGATCTGCTGCCAGTTCCCGCCTGTTCGTACGCTCTTTATACCGAATTTCGGGCACCGTTGAACGCCCATAAAAAAACCGCACGCTTAAATAGCGTGCGGTTTTTAAGGTGGAAAACGTTACATCTGTATTTTGCCGTCGCCCAAGAAGGAGATGTCGTCATCCTTGGTCTGCGAAGCGTTAGCAACTGACGCTTTAACGCAATCCTGAGGTGCCACTTGGGGATGGCTGAGCGTAAACGCAGCTAACGACGGGTCATCAAGCTGGAATGTGTAAGTAACGGTTGTGCTGCTATAGCCTTTGCTCACCGTGTTAACGTATTTTGTAACTTCGTTTACGGGAATTGAACGGGCAGCTACGGCGGCACTAGTAACAGCGCCCGTCGTGGCATTGATGGTGATAGTGATTGTATCACCGTCGGCAATGCCCGCATACTCAGTGGCAATCTGCTGCAATGCAGCACCAAGTTGACGAGCATCGTTGACGATCGATTTGGCAATCGAATCGGTGCGCACCTTCTGGAAGGCGGGGATGGCCATGGCGGCGAGGAGGCCGATGATGACCACGACGATCATGATTTCGACGAGGGTGAAACCTTTTTTAGAGCGGTTGAGTTTCATAGGATGTATAACGTATATTCTGACGAGTTTGGATAACGGATAATAAACAAAAGCTCAGAGGTGAGCAGTGAAGCTATTGATCGGTAGCAGGCGCACTCTCGCAAGGGGGAACACGGTCAACAGAGTGTAAATGACATGCACAAGTCGCCTGTGATTGGGGTGAAGGCCCTGTTCGAGCCGCGTGAACCCGCCCAGAAAACCCACCTTCCGCCAAAACGCAAATGAGCGAGAGGGTGCGCATTGACCGCTGAGTCAGCCCCAAGAAGCGGGCGGCGGCCTTCGCAATCGGTAACGTCCTATCCGAGCCGCCTCAAATCATGCGCGCGATATCCGCGCACACCTCATCGATTGCGCGAAACACCGGCCGCTGTTCGCCGATTAAATTCCGCAACACCTGCGAGGGAGCCCGCCCAGCTGCAGGGGGTTGAATTGATCAGCTCCGCCGAGGCTAAGGCAAAATCCTCCCAGTCTTGATCCAAAATCCGCGCATCTTCGAAACCGAGAGATCTACTCCGGAGAAGACACGGACCTGAATGCGCCGCGCTTCGCTTTCTATCCCAGCCCACTCCACCGAGTCCGCCTCGAAATTTCCGTGGATCAGAGCAAACCAGGTATTGTAGTTGAAGTCCAGTTACAAAAAAAGAACTGCTCCGTCGCTTCGCACATACGACGCCCGAAGCTCGTTGGATTCAGTAACAGCCGTTCGAAAAACTCGCATCTACCTCTTCCGTGTAGCGGGAGCCGTAGTAATAATTCATGGCGACGCCGCCTGCGATGAACATTGCGACCGGCTCCGCGTATGTTCTGGGGATGGACGCGTCTATACGGTCCACGATCACCCGCAGAGCCGACACCAGCTCAGGATGCGCGCATGACTCATTCGCCCTCAGCAGACCGGCGAAACGGGAAGGCTCAAACCGCCGTTTTTCTCGCGAGCTCGGGGAAAGAAGCGAGGTCGAGGGACAGCAGGCGATGCGCCCCCCCCGAAGTCTTCTCGATGCCCAGACCAACTGACTCCCGCCAAGTAAGTGGCCTCGCTCGCCGGTTCCACATCGCTTACTGAGGCAAAAGGAACCCAAGCGCGTTCATCAAGCCACCCTCATTGGCGGTACCAGAGCTCCAGCAGCGCAGTCTCTTTTTCACGGGTCATGGATGTTTTCCAACCGTGCATGGAATGCCCAACGTTCTCGACTCCCGACTACGAAGTTAAAATGCGAGTCCCGCCCGCGCATCCCTTTCAAACTAGAGATTGAAAACCCTTTTTCGCGGCCCACATTGACCCGCTGTGGCCGACAAAAAGACCCAGCAACAACCTTCCTTCGAGGAGGCCCTCACCCAGCTTGAAGCCATCGTCGAAGCGATGGAGTCCGGCGATGTACCGCTGGCCGAGCTGATGGCCCGTTTCGAGGAGGGCAGCAAACTGCTCCGACTCTGCGAAACCCGCCTCAAGGACGCCGAGCTCAAGATCGAACTCCTCAAAAAGCAGTCCGACGGCACGAGCTTCATCGACTTTCCCGCCTCGCCGGAGCGCTAAGCGCACCCTCCCCAACCGCTTCCGCCCGTTGCCACATATCCGTCGGCCGTTCCCAACCTTCGTTTAGCCAACATCGTCCGTCACTCGCCGCTCCCGCCCGCCGCACCGCCACCGCGCATCCCTTTACGTTCCGTCTCCGACTCGATGAATCCTCCCGCCGACGCCTCCGCCGTCACAGCCGCTCCGCTCCCACGCCTGCTCGATTCGATCCGCGGCCCCGCTGACGTCAAAGGACTCTCCGCCACGCAGCTCCCGCAGCTCGCGCAGGAAATCCGCGACGAGATCATCGCCGTCACCGCCAAAAACGGCGGCCACGTGGGCCCCAATCTCGGCGTCGTCGAGCTCTCCATCGCCCTGCACCGCGTCTTCACGACGCCCGAGGACCAGTTCGTCTTCGACGTCGCCCACCAAGGTTACGTCCACAAGCTTCTCACCGGTCGCGGCGGCGAGTTCTTCAAAAAACTCCGCCAGACCGGCGGCGCCTCCGGCTTTCTCACCCGCGCCGAAAGCCCACATGATTCCTTCGGCGCCGGTCACGCCGGCACCGCGCTCAGCGCCGCCCTCGGCATGGCCACCGCCCGCGATCTCCGCGGCACGCAGGAGCACGTAGTCGCCCTCTGCGGCGACGCGGCCTTCACCTGCGGCGTTACTCTCGAAGCGCTCAACAACATCGTCGCCTCCACCAAGCGCCTGATCGTCGTCCTCAACGACAACGAGTGGTCCATCGCCAAAAACGTCGGCGCCATCGCCAAGTACCTCAACCGCCTCAGCACCAATCCGACCTACAACAAGATCCACCACGATCTCGAAAAATTTTTCACCGGTCTCCCCCACGGTCAGGACATGCACCGGCTCTGGGTGAAGTGGAAACGCGAGACGAAGGACTTCTTCGTCGAATCCAGCCTCTTCGAGAAATTCGGCCTGCGTTACCTCGGCCCGATCGACGGCCATAATCTCGACGAGCTCGCGAAGAACCTCGAGTTCGCGAAACACGCCGACGGCCCGATCGTGTTGCACGTGCTCACCAAAAAAGGCCGCGGCCTGCCCGCCGCCATGGAGCATCCGGAGAAGTTTCACGGCGCGAGTCCTTACGATCCGGATACCGGCGAGAGCAAAAAATCCACCCCGGGCACACCGCCCAATTACCAGGACGTCTTCGGCCGCGCCCTCGTTCGTTTCGCGAAAGCCGATGCCAACATCGTCGGCATCACCGGCGCCATGCCCAGCGGCACCAGCCTCAACCATCTCGCCGCCGAGTGCCCGCGCCAATTCTTCGACGTCGGCATCGCGGAAGAACACGCCGTCCTCTTCGCCGCTGGTCTCGCCACCAAAGGCATCCACCCGGTCTGCGCGATCTATTCGACGTTTCTCCAGCGCGGTTTCGATCAGGTCGTGCACGACGTCTGCCTGCAAAATCTGCCCGTCACATTCTGCATGGATCGCGCCGGTCTCTCGCCCAACGACGGCGCCACGCATCACGGGCTCTTCGACCTCGCCTACCTGCGCTGCGTGCCCAACGCGATCGTCATGCAGCCGAAGGATGAGGACGAACTCGTCGATCTGCTCCACACGAGCCTGCAAACGAAAGCGCCCACCTTCATCCGCTACCCGCGCGGCGCCGGCGTGGGTGTCAAAATAAAGGATACGCCCGCTACGCTGCCGATCGGCCAGGCCGAGGTGCTCCGCCAAGGCTCCAACATCATCATCTGGGCGCTCGGGCCGATGATCCCGGAAGCGCTCGCTCACGCGGATCGCCTCGCTGCCGAACACCAGCTCTCCGTCGGCGTGGTCAACGCTCGCTTCGTCAAACCGCTTGATCGCGAGTTGCTCCTCAGTCAGGCCGCCGTCGTTCCCTTGATCGTGACGATGGAAGACCACGTGCTCACCGGCGGTTTCGGCAGCGCGGTGTTGGAGGCGTTGCAAGACGCCGAATGCACCGCAACCGCCGTCGAACGCATCGGCTGGCCGGATAAATTCGTGGAGCACGGCAGCAGCGCCGAAATCCTGCGGGCGACCTACGGCTTGTCGTCACAAGATAACTACCGCCGCATCCTTTCGCGCTGGAACAACCTCCACGGCGCCAACGTCGAGGCGAGCGTGTGAGCTGGGAATCTCCCTTGGGCGCGTCGGCCGATGGCCGGCTGTTACGATCCGCGTCTTAAGTGACGCAGCTACGTGAGTCCGTAAGCCGCGCGCATTGGCGCGTGTGGTATTCGCGGTGGAGCGGACCGCCCGGCGCGCTGGATCGAAGAGGGTGAAGAGCACACACGGGAATAAAATCCTATCGTGTGCGGCGTCGCAGAACGCGCAGGGACCGCGCGTTCCACCTCGGAGCGAACGGGGACAGACAAACCCGCCCCCTTACTTGATCATCGCTTCCTGAATCTTCGCGTCGGCGAGCATTTGCTCGATGATCTTGGTATCGACCAGCTGGCGAACCATCGTGTTGTCAGGATTATCGCTGGCTACTTTGGCCAGCAGCTTGTTCGCGTCGCTGGTCCGGCCGAGCAGCAGGAGCGGGCGGATCTGATTCAGGCGCGCCTCGATGTTCTCCGGGGCGTCCTTCTTGGGCGTTTTCTTGGCGGCCTTCTCGTAGATTTCGAGCTCACGCTTGTAGGCCTTTTTGGCGCCCGACATGTCCTTTTGCATCACGCGGTTCAAGCCGAGGCTGAACCAATAGGCAGCGACTTCCGGGTCGAGCTCGACCGCGCGGGCGAGCGACTCTTCCGCTTCAGCGTAGTCGCGCAGTTTGTTTTGCATCTGCGCTTCGCTGGCGAGGTGCGCCGCTTGGGCGCGGGCCACGCTGGAGACTTCGACGTCCTTCGGTTTGCAGGCGCCGAAAAACAGGATGAGTGCGACGAGAGTGAGTGAGCTGGACTTACGCATAGAATGAGCCGGCTATCATCAAAGATCGAGGGGCACCGTGGCAATCGCTTCTTCCATCGTGGTGAGCCCTTCCTTCACCTTGAGCATACTGTCCTGGTGCAAGGTCTTCATTCCGTGGCGCATCGCGATCTTCTTCAGCTCGGCGGACTCCATCTCCTTGTTGATGCCGTCGATGAGCTCCTCGTTAATTGTCATCAACTCGTGAATACCGAGGCGGCCCTTATAGCCGGAACTGCCGCACTTCGGGCAACCCTGCGGGTTGGCCTTGTAGATCTTGCCACTCCAGCCGAGGGCTTTTTCGAGGATTTCCTTTTCGCGGTTCGACGGATTGATCTCGACCTTGCAGGTCTTGCACACGCGGCGCATGAGGCGCTGGGCACAGACACATAGCAGCGACGACGAGATCATGAAGGGCTCGATGCCCATGTCGGTCAGACGTGCTATCGTGCTCGGGGCGTCGTTCGTGTGGAGCGTGCTGATGAGCAAGTGACCGGTGAGCGCGGCTTCGACCGCGATGTTGGCGGTTTCCTTGTCTCGAATTTCACCGACGAGGATGATGTCGGGGTCTTGGCGGAGGAAGGAACGCAACGCGCTCGCGAACGTGAGCCCAATCTGGCGGTGCATCTGCATCTGGTTGATGCCGGCGAGCGTGTACTCGATCGGATCTTCGGCGGTGCGGATGACAATCTCGGGCGAATTGATTTCGCCAAGCGCGGAGTAGAGCGTCATCGACTTACCCGAACCGGTCGGACCGCAGTGCAAAATCATGCCGTAGGGCTGGCGAATGCACTCGCGATATTTCGCCAGATTCTCCTCGGAGAAGCCGAGCATCGGCAGCGGCAGCGTGGACTTCTGTTTGTCCAGGATACGCATGACCACGCCTTCGCCGTAGTTGAGCGGCGCGGTGGAGACACGAAGATCAATGTCGATGGATTTTTTGGTGTATTGCTTGAAGACGATGCGTCCGTCTTGCGGCAACCGGCGCTCGGCGATGTCGAGGTTGCACATGATCTTGAGGCGGGCCACGAGCGCCGGACCGACCTTGGCGGGTAGACGCAGTTTTTCGTGGCAGATGCCATCGATGCGGTAGCGGACGAGGACTTCTTTTTCGCCGGGCTCGATATGGATATCGCTCGTTCCCGCGTAGAAGGCGTCCTCGATGATGCGCGTGCTCAGCTGGATGATCGGGCCGGATTCCTCGGCGCCTTCGTCGGTGATATCCAGATCGCTTTCCTTGACGCCGAACTCGGCGCCGATCTTGGAAACAACGTCATCGAAACCGGTCGCCTGCGTGGTGACGGTGAACTTTTCTTTGATGTCCTTCTCGCGGCCGAGCATGCGGATAACGCGCATGCCGGTGAGCTCCTGGATCTTCGCGGGAAGCGAGACTTCAAACGGGTTCGAAAACGCGACCAGCAGGAAATCGCCGACCTGGCCGACGGGGATGACGACGTGCTCCTGGCAGAAATCCTGAGGCAGTCGCTCGAACGTCGCGGCGGTGGTGCGGAAGCGCGAGACGTTGAATGGCGCGAGACCGAAGGCGCGGCCTTTCGCGGTCAGCATCTGGAAGGACGGGATCTTGTATTCGTCCTGCAGGAGCTTGTCCAACTGGTCGCCGTTGAGCTCCTCCGGCATCTCCGCGATGGTGTCGCGCTGCTCTTCCGTGAGCCGCTCCATCTCGACGAGCTTGTTGATGATCTGTAACTGAAATTTTCCGAGGGCCATGGTCGTGCGGGTGCGTTAACGTTTCGCGGAATCGGTCGCGATCGGGCTGCGCGAGCCGCCGCCCAGTTTTTCCAAGAAGTCGCCGATCATCTCCAGTGTGGTGCCGTACCAGACGATCGGGCCGTTAAATTTCTTTTCCCAATACGTGCGGACCGCCGGGCTCAGGTAATATGCGGTCGCGACGAGGTGAAAATCGTCCTCGCGGTCGAACGGCACCGTCCAGGTCGCCCAGCATGCACCGATGTCCATCGTCTTCTTCAACTCCTCCGACGCGTCGTAATTGCGCAGATCGACCAGGCCGATGCCGTGCTCGTCGACGAGATGCTGAAGGACGTCCTCCTCACGCAGGACTTTCATGTTGTACGCGAGGATGCCGAGCACGGTGCTCTTGCGCGGGTGATCCCCGGAAACGACTTCGAGCAGTTGCTCGTTGGCGGTTTCGAGATCCTGGATCTTCACCAGATTCTGCTCGACCAGACTGGCGCCGAGCAGGCGGTTGGCGCGCATCAACAGAGGACGATGTTCGGAGGACATGGAAAGGGGGTGCTAACGATCAGAGGTCGACGCTCGGGGATTTCACGACCGCGGGGCGGATCTTCCGCACGCGGCGGCGGAGTTCGTCTTTGAGCTTTTCGAGGCCGGTGCCGCTGAGGCAGGAGATCTGAAGAACATCCACTTTGTGGCGACGGCTGAATTTCGCGAGATTCTCTTTGGCGCCCTCAAGGTCCATCTTGTTGGCGACGACGACGCGGGGCTTTTTCAACAGCGCGGGATCGTAGAGCTTCAGCTCTTTGACAAGCGTCGCGTAATCGTCGCGCGGGTCGCGGTTGTCCACGCCCGCCATGTCGATGAGGAACATGAGCAACGC
>CAMLSH010000008.1 GCA_946482625.1 uncultured Opitutaceae bacterium | reverse complement strand
GCCGGGTCATTCTTCCTCAGCTGATCGAGACGCAGGATTTTCTCCACTTTCGCGTGCTCACCTTGAACGGCAGTGGCGTGCAAAACAAAGGACTGGCGCTTTTCCCACGCCGCATCAACGGACGCTACGCGATGCTCTCGCGCCAGGATGACGAGAATATCCTCATCATGTTTTCCGACTATCTCCACTACTGGAGCGACCCGGAGGTGATCGTTCGCCCCGCAGAGTTATGGGAGTTGGTGAAGCTGGGAAACTGCGGCTCGCCGATCGAGACAGACGCCGGCTGGCTGGTGATCACGCACGGCATCGGTCCGATGCGCACGTACTGCATTGGCGCGCTCCTGCTCGATCTGAACGATCCCACGCGGATCATTGGCCGCTTGCGGGAGCCCTTCCTATCTCCCGAAGGCGTCGAGCGCGAAGGTTATGTGCCCAATGTCGTCTACAGCTGCGGTTCGCTGATCCACAATGGGCGGCTCATTCTTCCGTACGCGATGAGCGACAAGGCCACCGCCATCGCGAGCGTATCGGTTGACGCGTTGCTCGCGAAGATGTCCCTGCGAGGAAAAGCGGACGAGCCGGCTTCGTAGCCGCGACGGACGAGGCGAGCCGCGGTTGTTTATATCACCGGCCCCAGAACGTGTCTTCGGCGGCTTGATCGCTGGAGAACAGTCGCACTTCGACGATCTGGCCGTTTTCGATTCGCAGTAAATCGACGCCGGGCTGTGCCAGTTTCGCTCCGGGTCGGTCCGCGGTAAACTCGATGGTTATCGCGACCCATTCGCCGTTTTCCATGAACTGATCCGCGCGCGAGAGGGTGAACGATCCGCGTGAGACCTCCATCATCTGACCGAGCATAGTGACCACGTCCGCGATGCCGGTGCGTTTGCCCGAAAAACGGTTGTTGCCTGGTTGGTGCCAGATCACCGCGGGCGAGATTATTCCCGCGAGGGTGGCTTGATCGCCGGTCTGGACGGCGCGGATGTATTGTTTGGCGGTATCGATACGTGACATGGCGGTTTTCGTTTCGGTGGGCTGATCAGCGATCGCGGCGACGGCGTCAGGCCGGGTCGCGTTGTCCATCACGGTATGGTGGATAACGGACCGATCAACCGGGCACTGCGGTGAGGACCGGCACATTTCGTGGTGGAAAACGGACACCGTCACTCAAACGTTCAATGGAGGAATTAAACCTCCGCGCATCTGTCCCATGAACCGCCGCCCCAAGCCCAACGACGAAATCCAGCTGCTCGCTTACCAACCGAGCGGCGACTACCCGCTAGATCTTGAGATATTCCCCATGTCCGATTTGCGCCGACGCGCATCGCCCGAGGAGCTGCGCAAAACGCACCGCTACGCGTTTTATCAGATGATCTGCGTCACGACAGGCCGGTGTACACAGGTGGTCGATTTCCAGCCCGTGCGTTGTGAGCGCGCTTCGCTCCTTTTGGTGCGTCCTCAACAGGCTCACAACTTCGGCCCGGACGTGGCGTGGGAAGGCTGGATGATTCTTTTCCGGCCGGAGTTTGCCTTGCCGGCCAGCGGGAGTGACGGCCTGAACGTGGCCGCGGATATCGACGCACTTCCGACGCATCTCGCGCTATCGCCGGCGGAACTGAAAATCGTTTCTCACACGCTCTCGCAGATGCGTGGCGACGTGAAACTGGAGGGTGCGAAGACCGACATAAACGCGCTCCTCCGCTACCAGCTTTATGCACTCCTTACCCGGCTAGGTCTTGCGCGGAAAAGGCAGATCGCGAGTGTGCAAGGAAGCACGTACGTGCTGCAGCGGTTCCGGCGATTCGAAGCGCTCGTCGAGAAGAATTTCGTCCGCTGGAAGGACGTCGCTTCTTATGCGCGGAAACTCGGCTGTACCGAAAAGAGTCTTACGCGGGGCGCGTTGACGGCGGCTGGCGTGAGCGCCAAGACGTTCATTGCTTCGCGGATCAATTTGGAAGCGAAACGCCTTCTGGCTCACACCGATCAGCCGATCACCACGATCTCGATCAATCTCGGCTTCGACGATCCCTCCAACTTCATTAAATTTTTCAAACGAGAAACCCGCTGCACTCCCGCGGAATTCCGACGGCGCACGCTCGCACGGGAGTCCGCGTGAGGAGCTCACCCCCGGAGTTTACGGAAAAGCGATGACGGGCTGTCCGGTCGATGCGCAGGCTTCTTTAGTCCTCCGCCTACAGGCATTCTCCGGGCAATTTTCTCCAAACGTCCCGCAAGAATCTACCCCGACATTATCCGCCCCAATGAATCGAAACACCCTCCGCGCGTTACTCGGTCTGTTCACTCTCACCACGGCATTTTCGCTGTTCGCTGCGCCGGTCAGCAACGACGCCAACATTGACCGCGGCTGGACGTTTTTTCGTGGCGACCAGGCAGGCGCGGAGGCTTCCGCCTACGACGACTCCGCTTGGCGAATACTGGATCTGCCGCACGATTGGAGCATCGAGGACTTGCCCCCCGGCGTCGGAATCGCCGGTCCGCATGATCGCGCGACGCCCAACGGTTCGGACGTGGGCTACGTGCGCGGCGGCGTGGGTTGGTATCGCCGTACGCTCACGGATGCGGAGCGACCCGCGGGGTCCGGCTTGGAGTTGATCGTCCACGGTGCACAGCAGGAGTGCGACATTTGGGTCAACGGCACGCACGTCGCGTTTCAGCCGCACGGCTACATCCCGGCGCGCGTCGAAATTGGCCGGTATCTGCGTCCGCGTCCGCAGACCAACGTCATCGCGGTGCGCGTTTCGAATCCCGAGCGCAACTCGCGGTGGTATTCCGGTTCGGGCCTCTACCGAAGCGTCACGTTGCGCGGCCACGACGAGCTTTACGTTCCTACTTGGGGGGCGCGACTCGACACCGTGTGGATCGAGGGCGAACGCGCCTCCGTGCATGTGCGCGTCCAGGTGCGAAACGACAGTGCGGCGCCGCGCGATGCTGAGGTGGACGTGGAGTTGATCGCGCCCGATGGCAGCACGTCACGACACCCGCTCAGCCAGATCCGTCTCGCTGCGGGAGCGACGGAGTGGGTCAACGGCTGGCTGTGGTTGAAGAATGCACAGCCGTGGTCACCCGAAACGCCTCGGCTCTACCGCGCGCACGTTCGCGTGCGTGATGGCGACCGCCTGCTCGACGAATACGTCACCCGCTTTGGCGTGCGCACCGTCACGGCGGATGCCGAGCGCGGACTCTTGTTGAATGGAAAGCCCGTCGAATTGCGCGGCGCTAATCTCCACCACGACAACGGACTGCTCGGTTCACGGGCGTTTCCCGATGCCGAGCGTCGGCGCGTGCGTCTGATGAAGGCCAACGGATACAACGCGATCCGCACCGCGCACAACCCGCCGTCCATCGCGTTTCTCGACGCGTGCGACGAGGAAGGGCTGCTCGTGATCGACGAGTTTGCGGACAGCTGGCAGTTCCCGAAAAAACCCAACGGCTACCAGCGGTACTTCGACACGCACGCCGAGCGCGACCTCGCGACGATGATCGCGCGGGACTTCAATCACCCGTCGATCGTCATGTGGAGCATCGGCAACGAAATCCCCGAGCGTTTCAATCCATCGGGCGTGGTGGTTGGTCGTAGGCTCGCCGACATCGTTCGACGCGAAGATCCGCGCCGCTTCGTCACCGCCTCGGTGAATTTGATCTGGGAAGATCCCTCGACTGGCGGGCGTTGGGAAGTGAACGACGCCGCGTTTTCGGTCCTCGACATCGGCGGCTACAACTACCGCTGGCAAAAGTACGAGAGCGATCACGCGCGCCACCCGCAACGGGTGATGTATGGAGCCGAGTCCTACCCGAACGAGGCATTGGAAAACTGGAACGTCGTCGAGCGACTGCCTTACGTCATTGGCGATTTCGTGTGGACGGCGATGGACTACCTCGGCGAGTCCGGCATCGGCCACACGGGTTACGTCGATATGAGCCAGCTGCTCAGCAAAGACCAGGACGCTGCGCACATGCCTTGGCCGGTGTGGAACGCGTGGTGCGGCGATCTCGATCTGATCGGCGACAAGAAGCCGCAATCGTTTTACCGCGATGTCGTGTGGCGACGCAGCGCGTTGGAGATGCTCGTCCACGAACCGATTCCCTCCGGGAAAAAAGAGAAAGTTGGCTCCTGGGGCTGGCCCGCGGAGCTGCCGACGTGGAACTGGGTCGGCCACGAAGGCCGGCCGCTGGAGGTCGCTGTTTACACTCGCGCGCAACGCGTGCGGCTTGAGCTGAATGGCCGGCTGATCGGCGAGCAGGATGTCGATCCCGACAAAGGCATCACGGCGCGATTCTCCGTGCCGTGGGAGGCGGGTACGCTGAAAGCGACCGCGTTCAACGCGGATAAAGTCGTCGCGACAAAGGAACTACGGACAACGGGCGCGGCGGCGCGGCTGCTGGTCAGTCCGGAGGCAAGTGAGGCGCGCGCCGATCGGGCGGCGCTGATCTTTGTGCCGGTGTCGGTGGTCGATGGCGCGGGCGCGTGGGTGCCCGAGGCCGATCTGCCGCTCAGCGTGGAGATCGTAGGGGAAGCCGAACTCTGCGCATTCGGTTCGGGCGATCCTGCCGCGGTGGGATCGCTCAGCGACGCGAGCGCCCGCACGTTTCGCGGCCGTGCGCTCGCGATTCTTCGGTCAACAGGCAAGGCGGGTTCGGTTCGCCTGCGTGTCACCACTACGGGCCTGCCGCCGACGGACACGGAGATCGTGGTGAAACCCTGATGTTTTTCCCTCTCGTGAACATCACGGGCCGTCTGCTGTGTCCTTGCTCGGACTGTTCAACGCTTGCTCCAAAGTCAGCGCGAGCGACCGCCTGCCAACGTTATGATTGAGCGGGGCCGTCGCCGCCGTTTTTAGTTTTCCGTTCCCGCACGACCAACCCCCGCAGACCCCTTCGATGAAACCAAAACGCTCTCTGTTTGCGCTGACTTTTCTCGGCGCGACTGTCCCGTTCCTGTCATTTGCGATGAACACATCCTTTGCCGTTTCGACTGCGACGCCCGGCTGGCAACGCGGGTTTGAGGGCCAGCGCAAAGCCGACCTCGGCGACGGCACGTTTGTGAATCCGGTCCTCGCGGGCGACCGGCCCGATCCCTCCGTGCTCAAAGTCGGGAAGGATTACTACATGGTCCATTCCTCCTTCGGGAACGTACCGGGGCTGTTGGTCTGGCACTCGCGCGATCTGGTGAATTGGGAACCGGTCGGTCCGGCGCTGACGCGCAACGTCGGAATCGTGTGGGCGCCTGACCTCGCGTTTCACGACGGCCGGTTCTACATTTATCTCCCGGTGCTGAGTCCGACGGGCTTCACTAACATGGTGGTCACGGCCACCGATATTCGCGGTCCGTGGAGCGACCCGGTCGATCTGCGTGTGGGAAACTTCGACCCCGGTCACGGCGTCGGAGCCGACGGCAAACGTTACCTGTTCTTCAACGGCGGCACGATGGCTCCGCTCTCCGACGACGGCCTGAGCATCACCGGCCCGGTGAAAAAGGTCTACGAGGGCTGGCAATATCCCGAGCACTGGGAAGTGGAGACGTTCGCGCAGGAGGGGCCGAAGATTCTGCGACGTGGCGACTACTACTACATGGTGCTGGCCGAAGGCGGCACGGCCGGTCCGGCGACGAGTCACATGGTGATCATGGCGCGCTCGAAGAGTATCGAGGGTCCGTGGGAAAACTCGCCGTACAATCCCGTGGTGCGCACGCAAACCTCCGCCGAGAAATGGTGGTCGAAGGGACACGCCACGCTGGTCGAAGGACCGGACGGCAAGCAGTGGTATCTCGTCTACCACGCGTATGAGAACGGTTACTACAACCTTGGTCGCCAGACGCTCCTCGAACCGGTGGAGTGGACGGAAGACGGCTGGGTGAAGGCCTCGGGCTACGATGTTGCGAAACCCATCCCGATGCCGGCCGGCGGCGAAGCGGTGCCGCACGGTCTTCCACTCTCCGACGATTTCAGCACGAAGAAAATCGGCAACCAGTGGAATTTCTTCACGCCGAACGGATCGATCGCGGAACGCGCCCGCTACGAGAATGGTGCGCTCGTGGTCAAAGCGACCGGCACCTCGCCGAAGGATGGCTCGCCGCTCTCGTTTGTCAGCGGCGATCAGGCCTACGAAATGGAAGTCGAGGTGGATTGCGATGATGGGGCGGCGGCCGGACTGCTTGTGTTCTACAGCGAACGCCTCTTTGCCGGTCTGGGATTCTCGAAAGACAGCATGCTCGAATATTGCAGGGGAGACACCCAGACGTTTCCGAAACAGACGCCGATCGGCCGCCGCTTCTTCCTGCGACTGCGGAACAATCATCACGTCGTCACCGTGTGGTACAGTTCCGACGGCGCAAAGTGGACGAAGCACTGGATGCAGTTCGAGGTCTCGGGTTATCACCACAACGTCGCGGGTGGCTTTCTCAGCCTGCGTCCCGCGCTCGTCGCCACAGGTGCCGGGGACGTGCGGTTCAAGAATTTCAAATACAAGGCGCTGCCGTAATCTTCATGCATTGGCTTCCAACGCTTGTTCTTCGCGTGATAGCGCGGCGATTGCCAGTTGGGCGACTGCCGGTGGTTGCGCTTCTCCTGAGTTGCGCGGTGGCTGGTGAAGTATCCGCGCTCTCGGTCGGGCGGATGACAACCAACGGGCGCGTCAATCCCCTCGGCATCGGCGGCGACGACCTTTCGCTGGCGTGGGGCATCGAATCCGAAGCGCGCGGCACTGTGCAGAGCGCCTATCACGTGCGTGTCGGCACGACCGAATCCGGGGCCGACGTGTGGGACTCGGGCCGCGTCGTTTCAGACCGGCAAATCGACATCGCGTTACCCGCGACGGTGTGGCTGCGCCCAGCCACCCGATACTACTGGCAGGTGAAAATTTGGGACGGAAATGGCGTCGCGAGCGAATGGAGCACGCCGGCGTGGTTCGAAACAGGACTGACGTCGGACGATTGGGCGCACGCCCGGTGGATCTCGCACGCGAAACCAAAAGGGCGCGGCGCCGAAGAAAGTACCTCGCTTGCGCGTCCGCTGCTGCGCCGCGTCGTCAAGCTCTCGAAGCCGGTGAAGCGCGCGCGGCTCTACGCTTCCGCGCACGGCGTTTACCAACTCTGGCTCAACGGCGAGAAAGTCGGCGATCAGTTCCTCGCGCCTGGATGGACAGACTATACGCGACGCCTTCAGTCGCAAACGTACGATGTGACGGCGCACCTGCGTGTGGGCGACAACGCGATCGGCGCAGCGCTGGGTGACGGCTGGTATCGCGGCAAGGTCGGCCTCGGTTGGTATCAGATCTACGGTGACACACTCGCGTTGATTGCGAAGATCCGCGTCACCTATGAAGATGGCTCAGTCGAGGACTTTGTGACCGATGGGAACTGGCGCTCAGCCCAAGGGCCGTTTGTCCTTGCCGATCTGCAAGACGGCGAAAGCTACGACGCCCGGCGGGAACACCCCGGCTGGAATCGCGCGGAGTTCGACGCGTCGAATTGGACGCCCGTGGCGTTCGCCTGGGGCGACACCAGCAATCTCGTTCCGCAACCCGACGAGCCGGTCCGTGCGACCGAGGTGTTGACGGCGCGCACGCGCACGGAGCCGGCGCCGGACGAATTTGTTTATGACCTCGACCAGAATCTCGTCGGCGTCGCGCGGGTTAAGCTCACCGGGAAGTCGGGGCAGACGGTTCGCCTACGGTACGCCGAGGAGCTCAATCGTCAGGGCGAGCGTAGCGGGCGGCTCTATACGGAAAACTTTCGCTCCGCCCAAGTGACCGATACCTATACATTCGCGCGCGATGAAACGGTGGTCTATCAGCCGACGTTCACGCAGCACGGCTTTCGCTATGTCGAGATCACGGGCGTGGATGCACCGCCGGAAGCAGGCGACGTGCAGGCCGTCGTGCTGGGCTCGGACTTGCCGGACACGGGCGATTTGCGGCTTTCGCATCCGATGCTCGATCAGCTTGTGCGCAACATCCGCTGGGGACAGCGCGGAAACTTCCTGTCGATTCCGACGGACACGCCCGCGCGCGACGAGCGGCTCGGCTGGACCGGAGACATCGCAGTCTTCGCGCCGACCGCGGCGCGTTATCAAGACACGCGCGCGTTTCTCTCGAAGTGGATGGACGACGTGCGCGATGCCCAGCGCGTCAGCGGAAACATCCCGGCAGTCGTGCCGCAGCCGCGCGACTATTTCGATGCTACGGGCGTGGGCTGGTCCGATGCGTTCATCGCTGTTCCTTACGCAGTCTGGCGCGCAACTGGCGACACGCGCATCGTGCGGAGAAATTGGGAGTGGATGCGGCGGTTCTACCGCTTTGTTCACGCGAGTGCGACGAAGGATGGCAACCTGCTAGAAGAGGGACGCAGCTCCTGGTTTTCGGGTGACTGGCTCAATCTGGAAGGCGTGGACCGGCTCGCCGAGCATCGCGTGATCGCCACGGCGTATTTCGCGGAGAACACCCGCATGATGGCCGAGATGGCGGCAGCCATCGGCGAGACCGCTGAGGCGGCCGAGTGGGCCGCGTCGGTGCCGGGGATTCGCGAGGCGTTTGTGAACGCATATCGCCGCCCTGACGGAGCGATCGAGATGGGCACGCAGACCGTTTATGCGATGGCACTGGGCATGGATCTGATCGCAGATCCGGCCGAGCGCGCGCAGACGGCGGCGAAGTTCATCGAGAAACTCGCGGCAGATAATTTCCACCTAAGAACCGGATTTCTGGGCACGCCATGGCTGCTGCCAGCGCTCAGCAAAATCGGTCGCGACGATCTGGCCATGCGGCTGCTGCTCAACGAGGACTATCCATCGTGGGGCTTCGAAATCCGCATGGGCGCCACGACGATGTGGGAGCGCTGGAACAGCATTCGCGCCGACGGCCAGTTCGGTCCGGTGGATATGAATTCGTTTAACCACTACGCGTACGGCGCAGTTGCCGACTGGATGTTCCAGTACCTTGGCGGCGTGGAAATCGTCGAGCCTGGTTACAAGAAATTCCGGGTCGCGCCGATTACCCAAAACGCCGCGTTGACGCACGCTCGTTGCCAGCTCCAGACGCCGCACGGCCTGATTTCTGTCGAGTGGGCGCGGAGCGACGCTGGGTTGACGCTTGCCGTGACTGTTCCCGCCAACACGAGCGCGGAAATCGTCGTTCCCGCGTCGACTATCGACTCCGTGCGCGAGAACGGAAGATCGGTGGCGTCCGCAGTCGGGATTACCTCGGCAGTCGCTGACGATGGCTGCGTCCGGTTGACCGTTGGGTCCGGGCGTTTCGAGTTCGTTGTTAGTTCGGGCCGTTAGCCGAGGTGGCGGTTAACATGCGTCCTTCGCCGCCGCCCGTTCGCCTCGCGAAGACGACAGGCGTATCGAGAGGGAAAGCGCCTGCGTTGCGAACTGGTGGTTCAACCGCGTCGCGCGGCTCGGCGTGGCAGGCTGCGACCGTCGATCCACTGGCCTTCAATCACGACGTCGCGGCGAATAGCGGGGATGCCGCGGTCGTGGTCGCGTAACAAGGACAACAATACAAGCACCGCCACGCGCCCGATTTCGGCGGGACGCTGATCGATTCCCGCCGTGATAGCCGGAATATCCAGAACGGTGGTGCCGGCGAGGGCAACGTCATGGGGTATTCGCCGGCCGGCGCGTGCCAGCATAGCGGGAACATGCATCACCTCGGTGAGAATCGCGTCTGGCCGGTGCTCCTCTAGCCACTCGGCGAAAGGACGCTGATACCTGGTCACTTCCTCGGCGACTCCGCTCATGTCAAAAGGAGGGATGCGCTCGCCGGACGGTACGAGTTGCTGGCTTCCGAGAAAAGCGTGGAGCGTGAGCCGCGAGCCTGGGGGGTAACCGACAAACCCGATGCGGCGGTAGCCGCGCTGGCGCATCCTGGTGAACGCGCAGATCACGTTCGCCACGGAGTCGGCGCCCACGGTGTGGACTTTCGGCTCCTCCAGCGTGGTGCCAAAGCGAACGACAGAGAACTGGTGCCATCCGAATTTCGTCAGATCGAGGCGGAGACCGCCATGGGGCGGAAGCAGGATTCCCTGGATACCGCGGGCACGAAGCTGCTGCTCCAGCCGCTTTAGGGGGATGCCGGGACAGCTGAACTCTTCGAGCCGATATCCGAATTTCTGCGCGCACGCTTCCGCCCCTTGCCAGTAGCGGTCGAATTCACCCCAGCGGCGAAGCTGTTTTTTGTCGGGCCAGAAATTGAGCCAGGCCAGCGCCTCCCGGACTTCGCCCGCATGGCTGCTGGCGTTTCTCAAGTTGACCAGGGCACTCGCGGCAGGATTGGGGCGGTACCCCATTTGCTGCGCCAGTGTGTGGACCCGCTTACGCTGTTCCCCGGAGATCGCCGGGCTGTTTCGCAAAGCCAGCGAAACGGCGTACTGCGATATTCGCAACGCCTCGGCGATGTCGGCCTGAGTGACGGGCCTCCCGGATTTCCTAGACGTATTCAATGGTTGGATTGGGAAGATCGTTCCATGCGGGTGACGGAACCCTTCGAGCCTTTTCCGCAAAAGTAACGAAGGTGTCGAGTCGGTTCCTCGGGCGGGCTTGGAGTGCCTGCGAAATCTCAGCCCACCGCCAAAAAAAATTTCAACCCGTCCCGAGCGGGACGGCTCAATACGTCCGGAATTCCCAGAGTCCTGGCGTGCCGTGAAGCACGGTGACTTTCAGAAATCGTGCCGCGCCGATGTCCGCATCCGTGTGCGGAGATTTCACCTGGACGTCCGGGTGGCCGCCGCAGGGTTTCCACGTTACTCCATCGATGGAGGACTCGAGCCGATAGGCGTGGCCGACAGTGGGCTGGACGAAATAGAGCTCGGTTCTTGCCACCTGACTGACAGCGCCGAGATCGAGTTGATACCACGAGCAGGTATCCGTCTCAGCGGCCATCCAGCGGCTGCCGTTGGAGCCGTCGATCGCGTTGGCGGGAGAGAACGTTTCGATCCGATTCAGCGAGGGATCGGCGATTGGCGGGACACGGTTCTCGGGACGGATGGAGGAGGCGGTGGCTTGCGTGCCGAAGGACAGGTTCGGGCGGTCGTAGGCGGGATCTCGACGGAGCGTGCCCACGCCTTTTGGCGCGAGCTGGATCGGCTGGATCGTGCCGTCGGCGTTGAAGTGCATTTCCGCGGCCATGATCTGGCGGTTTGTGCTCGAGCGCCCGTATTCGAGGTGCACGAAAAACCAGCGCGACGAGCCCTCGGGATTGAAGACGCAGCCGTGGCCGGGGCCGAAGATTTTTTGTTCATGATCGGTCGTGGCGATGATGTCCCGCTCGGGCGCATCCCATGGCCCCAGCACGGATGTGCGGCTCATCATATACGCGTATTGGTACACTTCATTGCCGCCGAGCGTGTAAAGATAGTAGTAGATGCCGTCGCGTTTGAACAACGCCGGGCCTTCCGAGTATCCGCCGCGCTGCGTTTTTATTTCAACGGGAGCGCCGTCGAAGCCAGTGAGGTCGCGGTTCATCTTCGCGATCATTCGACGCGACAGAGCCATGTAGTACTGTCCGTCGTCGTCCTGGAAAACATCGGCGTCGATCGGGTGTTTCAGATCGGTGGGGAAGTAATTCCATCCGGATCCGGTGCGGATTTCTTTGCCGTCCAAAGCGAGAAACGGTCCTTCAAGCGACTCGCTGACGACGCCCGCGACCCGGCCATCGAGAGTGGGGAACAGGTAGTAGCGGCCGTCCTTTTTTACCGGAGCGTTCGGAGCCCAATATTTCGCGTCGAAGCTCCGGGGAAAAATGGAGCCTTCAAAGTGCCAGTGGAGGAAGTCGCGGGACTTCCACACGACGGGCAGGCCCGAAGTCGAGAGTCCCTGACCCATGCCGTCGGTGGTGGCATAACAGTAAAACATGCCGTCGAACTCCACGATGCTGGGATCAGCGAGCAGGTCGGGAATGAGCGCGTGCGGAAACTCGCGTTGGGCGTCGTGGCTCGACGGCGATTGGAGCGGGAACTGCGCGTCCGCGGCGGGCATCGTGGATGCCCCCGCTGCGAGGACGATCGTGAGATGGAGAGTGACACTGAGCAGATTGCGGGACCGGTCGCGGGAGTTCATGGGACGATTGCTGTTTGAGTGGGCGCGCGGAGGCCAACGCATGGTCATTACTTCAGCCGGAGAACAGTGAAGGAGTTGGCGGGGAAGGTGCGGGAGAAAGTCGCGCCGACGCGTGAGCGGTCGACGACCGGCAGGGCGGCTGGATGCGCGCCATCCACGTTGGCGACGTCGGGCCGATCCGCCGTGAGGACGGTGGCGGTGAGCTCTTTGTCGCCGCGGACGGCACCCAGATTGAGCGTGGCTGGGAGGGCGCGGTCATTCCCGTTAACGATTTTCAGGATAAGATCGCCGGAGGCAGAGTCGCGCACGGCGGAGATCGCCAGGAGGTCGCGCGTGGGAGCGTCAGAAATGCGGACCGGCATTGCGGTATCACCGCTGTTGACGCTCACCAACCGCTGGACCTCGTAGTTTATCGATGGGTACACAGCCGTCCCGGTGAAATAGATGAGGTCGGTTTTCCACTGGGTGCGGTTGCGACGCGCCAGCAGCGGCGCATAGGAAGCGAAGTGAACGACGTCGCCGTTTCGCTCCAGACTGGTGAGGTAGGCGGCTTCGGCCAGGGCCGAGCGGAGGGTGTTCGGGGTGGCGGGATCGTGCGCGGCATATTCGCCGAGGTATACTTTGGATTTGGCGCGGTCGTAAGTGTCGTAACGCCGGAGGTTTTCCCAGAACCACTGGGGAGACTTGTAATAATGCTCGTCCACCATGGGGAGGCGAAGCTCGGTGGCGAATTCCCATCCCTTGTCGTAGTCCTCGCCCTCAGAGTTGGGCCCGACGGTGCCGATCACGACGATCTCGGGATGGGCTTTCTTCACGGCCTCATAGATCATCCTGAAGCGTTCCTTGAACTCCGGAGTGATCTTGTCCTCGTTGCCGACACCGAGGTATTTCAGACCGAACGGCGCCGGGTGGCCGGCGGCAGCCCGCTTCGCTCCCCACGGGGAGTCCGCCGGTCCATTGGCCCACTCGATGAGGTCGAGCACCTCCTGCACGTAGGCGGGCATATCCGCCATGGGAATACATTGCTGACCGGTTCCGCGGGAGCGCGAGGAGTTCTGGCACGAAACGCCGGCGGCAACGACAGGCAGTGGCTTCGCGCCGATGTCTTCGCAGAACTGGAAATATTCGAAGTAGCCGAGCCCGACCGTCTGGTGGTAACGCCAGATATTCGCCTGACCTTTGCGTTGCTCGACGGGGCCGATGGTGTCTTTCCAGCGGTAGATGTTGCCCACGCCGTCGCCGTGAACCAGGCAGCCGCCGGGAAAACGCACGAACTTCGGGTGCAGGGCGGCGATGGCTTGGGCGAGGTCAGCGCGGAGGCCGTTCTTGCGGCCCTTGAAGGTCCTCCGCGGGAAGAGGGAAACTTCGTCCATCGCGATTAAGCCAGGCGACTTTACGAGCACGACCAAGCGCGCGTCGGGAACCGTTTGGCTGACGGTGAGCGTGGCCGTGAGCTGCGTCCACTCCGCCGGGGCGGATGCTTGCAGGTGCGTCTCTGCCAGCACCGCTCCGTTGCCCGTTTCGAGGCGCACGCTCAACGGCAGTGTGCCGATGGGTTTGCTGTCCCGTCGCCCGCCGACGTGTATCATTCGGACAAAGACAGAAAAATCGTAGGCGTCGCCGGCGGTGACCGGGATGCCGTCGAAACCGGCGTTGGACAAACCCACACCTCCGCCCGCGTTGGTGATATGAACGAGCGCGCAATGCGGATTGTTCGGGTGAATCGGATAGGTGCTGTCCGCCCAGAGATCGCCCGTCCCGCCGTCGCGTCTGACGAGTTCCCAACCGGTGAGTGGTCCCCATGTGGGCTGCTCGGTGGCGCGGTATTCGAACGAGCGATTCTGAACCAACTCCGCGTAGAGGCCTCCATCCGCGGCGTAGTTCAGGTCTTCGAAGAAGATGCCAACCAGATCGGGACTGATGGGCGTACCTGCGGCGGCGATGTCGACGCTGATTTGAAGCTCAGCCGATTCAGAGGCCTGCAGCGAGGACAGAGAAAGGGCGGATGCGACCAGAATGGAAAGGATGCGTAGGGGATTCATGTAGTTACAAATGGATGACGAATGATCAGCCGTCTCCACCTGCCAAGGCGGACGCTTTTCCGTGGGCGTCGTACAGGCGCGCAAAATCCTTGGTTGAGAGGGCCAACACGGACCCGTGAGGAGTTTTGACAATGGGTAGATGCTCGTTTTCGACGGGTGGAGAATCATGCGTTCTCACCACGCAAACGTCTGCCGCGCCAACTTCGCAAGATCCGACGCACCACTATCGAGTGGTCGGAGGACGAATGAGTAACGGTAATCGTGATCGGTGATCAGCAGGAAGGGCCGATGCGGCATCGCTCCCCAACTGTCGTCGCCACCCAAGCCCCGCTGAGCCAGGTCGAGGTTGAGGATCGTGCCGTTCGCCCGGATGGCTGAGTGCGGAGGATAGTTTACCTTCAGGTCGCGTGGCGCGGTGAGCGCTTCCGAGGTGTAGGTAGAGGCGTTTGCGCTGAGTAGCGGCCGGCCGACCGCGAGCAGTCCGACGCCTTTGGCGTTGGTCACCGCGATCCAACGAGCGTCGGCCTTGTTGCCGCTTTCCGAGATCGATAGGTAAGAGGTGAATTGCTCGGCGACCGTTCCGGAATAGACGCCGACGCGGGCTTGCTTGCGGTCGGAGTAGGTATCCATCGGACCAAGACCGAACCACGTCACGTGGTCATACTCGGCCGGCAGCTCGCCCACCATACCGACGCGCGGAAGATCAGGCAGCCCATTATTCGGGGTGAGATGAAAGCCGACCTCGACCCAACCGTCAGGGCGCACGGTGTAGGTGACCTCGCACGTTCCAGTATCCTTCGGCAGTGGTCCGAAGAAAGTAATTTTCTTCGCGCCGTCCGCCGCCGGCACGAGGCCTGTCGTCGTGGGCGTCCAGTCGCGACCGGCGTAGCGCCAGACCGCATTCTTGCGGATCATCTGGTTGCCGCGGTCGTTCTCGTTCGGAGCGCGCCAGAAATCGGGACGGAATCCGGCCAGTAGCAGCTCGCGACCACCGACTTTCCACGATTTCATCGCGCCGTTCGCGAGGTCGAAGACGATCTCAAAGTTTGCACCTTTCACGGTGTCGCCATGCACCGAGACGGCTGGACCGCTCGCGGTCACGAGCTTCGCGTCGGCGATCGCCGAGTTCAGCGGAAGCTGCTCCCAGCCGATCTCAAAACCCTTCGCCGCCCACTTCGTCGCGTCTTTCAAGCGGAACGAGAGATCGAGGCGATACTCCACGCCGGGCTCGCGCGGGAACGGTTTCACGTTCAGCGGAAACTCGCGCATTTCGCCGCCGGGCGGCACGTCGAGAGGCGGGAGCGCACCGCATTGGAGGACCTCCACGCCGGCGAGCAGCCGCCACTCGGCTGCGAGCCAGTCGGCGGGGGAACGGAATGAACTCCAATTCGTCACGGCGATGCGGGTGGGATCGCCGGCCTTCGGCAGCGTGACGGCGACGTCTTGATAGACTTTTGCCATCGTCAGCGCGTCGCTGGTGAGATTGCGGTCGGAATCGACAATGCCGTCCGAGCCGGTCGTGCCGTCGCTGGGCGTATCGGCGGGACCGAAATCGCCGCCGACAGCGAAGAACCAGTCCTGGTTGATTTTTCCGTTCTTCAGCGTGGGTTCGATTTTCAGCGAGGGGAGCATCGCGCGGCCCGGCTTGCCGACGAGTTCCTTCGGCAGCGGCGTGCGGACGCCCTGATCGACGAAGTCCCAGATGAAGCCGCCCTGGGCGCGGCTGCCTTTCTTGTAGAACAAATCCCAATACGAGCGCACGTCGCCGTTGCTGTTGCCCTGCGCGTGGACGTACTCGCAGAGAATGAACGGGCGCGGCGGGTTCGTCGCCAGATAGTTCGTGATCTTGTCCGGCGGCGCATACATCGGGCAGACGATATCGGTATACGGCCCGGTGCCTTCCGGTCTGTATTTCACCTCTCCTTCGTATTGCACCGGGCGGGAGGGATCGCGCTGCTTGGTCCAGTGATAGCTCGCGTGGAAATTCACGCCGTGGCCGGACTCGTTGCCGAGGGACCAGACGATGATGCTTGGATGGTTCTTGTCGCGTTCGACCATGCGCACCATGCGGTCCATGATGGCGGCGGCCCATTCGGGCTTGTTCGCGAAATCGAGCTTCGCCTGCCAGGCGCCGTGGCACTCGATGTTCGCCTCGTCGACGACGTAGAGCCCGTATTCGTCGCACAGCTCGTAGAATCGCGGCGCGTTTGGATAGTGCGAGAGGCGCACCGCATTGATGTTGAGCCGCTTCATGAGCTCGATGTCGCCGCGCATGCGCTCTTCAGTCATCACGTGTCCGAGGTCGGGATCGTGTTCGTGCCGGTTCACACCTTTGATCAGCACGCGTTGGCCGTTCACGAGCAGCAGGCCGTCGCGAATCTCGATTTTGCGAAAGCCGATGCGCTGCGGGATGACCTCGAGCACCTTGCCGGCTGCGTCGCTGAGCGTGAGCTGAAGCTGGTAAAGGTTCGGTGTCTCAGCGGTCCATTTCGCGGGATCGGCGACGCGCGCGGCGAGCTTGAGCGGCGCAGACATGCCGGCGGGCACGTCGACCTTCACCGGAAGAAGCAGTGCGACCGTTTTGCCGGCGGCATCGCGCAGTTCGCCGGAGAGCGCGAGTGACGCGGGCGTGGCCGCTGAGTTCTTCACCTCGGCCTCGACGGTGAGATGCGCGTCGCGATAGTCCGCGTCGAGTTCCGGCTTCACAAAGAAGTCGCACACGTGCTGGCGGGGCGGACTCCACAAATAGACGTCGCGGTAGATTCCGCTGAAGCGCCAGAAATCCTGATCCTCGAGCCAAGAGCCGTCGCTCCATCGAATGACCTCGGCGGCGAGCAGGTTTTCGCCCGGCTTCACGACATCCGTGATGTCCCACTCCGCCGGAGTGCGACTGTCCTTGCTGAAACCGACTTCCTTGCCGTTGATCCAGACGCGCAGGAACGAGTCGGCGCCGTCGAACACGAGATGCACGCGCCGATCTTCCCAGCCCTTCGGCACTTTGAACGGACGGCGGTAGAGGCTTACCGGGTTGTTATCCGCGGGCACTTTGCCGGCTAGCTCAGGCGTGGGCTTCTGGCCGACCTGAAGAAAGGGGTAGTTGATGTTCTCGAGGATCGGGATGCCGTGCCCGTGGAGCTCGACGTTGGCGGGCACGGGAATGGTCGCCCACCCCGCGGTGGAAAAGTCCGGCTTCCAAAAACCGACCGGCACATCCGCCGGCTTGGGCAACCAGCGGTAATTCCATTCGCCGTTAAGCGAAACGTAGAATGGGGATTCTTCGCGTTGCGTCGCCTTCGCGGCGGAAGCCGCATCGGCAAAGACCATCATCGTCGCGTGCGGAGTCTCGGTGCCGCGATGGAGTGCCGCCGGATTCTCATAGTCCGGCGATGCCGCCTGCGCGACAGCCAGCAACAGACATTGAAACGAAATCAGCAAAGGGACGGTCAGAGCCGGCGAATTCATAGGGCGTGGCCAGGTCGGCTAGAACGAGCCGAGTTTCCAATGGTCGGCGAGGCGGCGGGCTTCGGCGGCGGTGAGGTGGATCACCGCGCCGTGTTTGGGCGAGACGATGTTGACCGTCTTCATGACGCCTTCGTTGAAGCGACCGATCGGCGTGAACGTTTCGAAGTCAGTGGTTTCGCAAAAGCCGAAGTTGTGCGGCTCGACCCCGTAGCTGTCGTACATGAGCACCCACTTGTCTTGGCCGATGCGTTTCCAGACATTCGGCGCTTCGCAGGCCTTCGGTTCCGGATCGATCCAGCGGGCATCGTAGCGGTAGCCGGAGGTGAGTTGATCCGATATGGCCTGTTTCACGCCGGGAGTGCCGTCGTGGGGAACATAAAACAAGTGGTAGCGATCTCCGACGCGAATGAGGTCGCTGTCGATGCAGGTCTTGTCCTCAGGGTAAGCATCGAAAAGGCGCCGCGGTTCGGCTTCGAAGCGGGTGAAATCGGGATCGAGGTGCGCGCAGTAGAGCGCGTTGCGACCATTGCAGAAACGCATCGTGAACGTCATCAGCAGGCGTTCCGCATTGTCGTCGTAGATCAGCGAAGGCGCCCAAGCGCAGCCGATGTCGGCCAAGTTCGGGAACGATTGGTCGATGCGGAGATTCGCACGCTCCCAGTGGATGAGATCGCGGGATTTCATCAAAACGAGAGCGCGGTTGTTGCCCCAGCCGTAGCCCGTGCGGTCGCGTTGCCACTCGGTGTCGCGGTAACCGGCTTTTTGCGCGAAAAGGTGGAGATCGGTCATCGCCATGTAGAATACGTTATCGGGACCGCGCAGGATGTACGGGTCGCGTATGCCCTTTTGCTCCGCGAGATCCTCGCCCCGCTGAACCGGGCGGCCGCCGTTGACGTCGGTGAACGTATAGCCATCCGAGCTGAGCGCGAAATAAAGACCGTGAGTATCGTCCTTGAAATAGACGAGGAGGTACGCGGCCATGGCGTTTTCGGAAGGCGCTGCCTGTGTCGGAGTGAAGCCACTAAGCAAGGCGACCGACGCGGCGAACGCGCGAACGATAAGAGCGGGGTAGGGGAGCATAGTGGACGAGTTGGCTTGAGGTGCGAAGCGAGGGGCGTCGCCGAACTTCTGATACAGCAGTCGGGCTACAGCGGGTTATAGATAAAATGGTCGAACATCACCTTGCCGCTGCCGGCGGCCATCAGGGAGGGACGGAGCGCGAAGAAGCCTTTGAAGTTGTTATGATGCATGTGGGAGACATCGACGTCCATCAGGAGCGTCGTCCATGTCTCGCCGTCGGCGCTGGCGAGAAAATCGCAACGGTTGTGGCGGTTGACTATCTTCAGATGGACGCGAGCACCGAAGCGATTTGGTTGGTGCGTTGTCTGCACAGCGTCGCGATAGACGGTGAAGCGTTGGCCGTCGGAAGCTATCCCCGCGAAAGCCTTTTCGCCGTAAAACAGGAGTAGCCCTCCGCTGCCTCCCGGTGGCACGAAGACTTCTGTTTCCACTTCGTACGCGTGATCGGTCGCGGTAGTCAGGAGCAGGCGCGCATCGGCTGGGGTGCGGCCCTTTGCCTCGAGGGAGAGCTGTCCGTCTTCGACTGTGATGCCCTCGAGCTCGCGCCACGAGGTCCACTGAAGTCCGAGCGTCGTGCCGGAAAAGTCATCCGAGAGCGGCAATCTTTTCGCGTTCGTTGCGTCTGTTCCCGGGAGCGCATGCGGGGCGCGGGCGAGGCGTGGCCAGCCATCGGCCGTCCATTCCACCGGATCTAGAAGCGTCTGCCGCCCGAGCGGGTAGTGGCCATTCTCATACGCGTGATAGATCACCCACCAGTTGCCGTTCACGTCGTCGATCAACGTGCCGTGTCCTTTCGACCACCAGCGTTCGTCGGCGCTGCGAGTACGGACGATCGGGTTGTGCGGGGAGTTTTCCCACGGGCCGAGTGCGCTCGTAGAGCGCGCGGTGGCTATCATGTGGCTGGTCGGCGGTCCGGCAGTCCCGCCTTGAGCCACGAGCATGTGGAAGTAGCCGTCTCTGCGAACGAGTTTCGGGGACTCTAGCCACATGCCCTCGGTAACCCACTCCGTCGGGAACGCCCAGCCGGAGTAAACTTTGCGCTTTGCGCCCATCGCGGCCAGTCCGTCATCGGCGAGAGGGACGACGTATCCGTCCGACAAATGCAGATAACGTTTACCGTCTTCGCCGACGACGTGTCCCGGATCGATCTGGCCGACCTCCAGTTTTATCGGCTCGCTCCATGGGCCGCGAATGTTGTCGGACCAAATCACCCAGTTCACGCCTGCCGCGGGAAAATAGATGTAGTATCTCCCTCCATGTTTCACGAGATCGGGCGCCATGGACGATCCGACAACGGCCGTCATGGCGCGGCAGATGGGCTCCCAGTTGACCAAGTCCCGCGAGTGCCAGATCAGAAATCCCGGCGCATAGAGGAATGGCGAGTGGGTCATGTAGTAGTCCGCCCCATCGCGCAGGATGGAGGGATCAGGGTAGTCGCCGCGAAGAATGACGCGCGGATAACCAGCGGCGTGGGAACTGGCCATAGAGAGAGGCGAGAGCAGGGAAAGTGACATCCAAAGAAGGATCGAGAGGTAACTCCAAAAGCGGATTTGGGCGGTTGTGAGCTGGGATTCCATCGAAGCGATGCGAAGTGTTGAGGCGCTCGGTGCCCGAGAAAAGCGCCGCCGCAGTTTTTCGCAAAAGTGGCGAAGGCAGGAGCGGCTTCCCCATTGATCATTTATTGCTTCCGATCGACGGCTTCGCTTCTGGCGACTAGTTTTTCATCTCATAGTTTTGCCACGCGAGCAGCCGGCATTTGCCAGCCGCTGTGCCGACGGTTGAAATCGCAGCATGAGCTCCGTGACCGAAATCGAAACCGCGATCCAAAAGCTCAGCGTGGCCGAGCAACGGATCATTGCCCTTCACTTGGGTACGCGTCTGGTCGATCAGGAAACTCCGGCAGCGTCCGCTGTGGCGGACGAAGGCATTCGTTTCCTTCCGCAAGACGGATCCTGCCCTGGAAACCCGGGAATCCCGAGGCGGAAACTCAGGCACCAAGCCAAGGCGACTCGCTGACCGAGCAGACAAAAGCCCTCCGAAAAGAGGCAGGGCTGCGGTGCTTTCGTTCCCTCGCTGGACTGGCTTACCGTAGCAGCCCCGTGCAATTCCAAACCGGCGATTCAGCATACACGCCGTCCCGCAGCGCCGAAGGTTGTTGAGGCAACGCGCTCGTTTTTCGTGAGGCTTCGCGGACTCTCACTGTGCTCTTTTTGTCAGACTTCGCGCATTACCTATCGCTGAAGGGGACGCGAGTTGACCCGCAGGGTCCCGAGCACAACGACTGCCCGCAAAACTCCAGGACTCCCATGAATGTGACCTTCAACATGACCAGGACCGGAGGCCAGATCGGCCCAGTCAAATTTCGCATTGGCCGCCAGATAATCGAGCCGTTCCACACCGCACCTTGGTGCGGCAAGGCGGAAGCCCGGAAGTTGATTCCTCTTCTGCGCGAATTGCGGGGAGATTTCTTTTGCGCGCCCTTTGGCGCCGGTCCCGCCTGGCGCGGCGAAGTGCACCCGCCCCACGGCGAGACGGCTAATGCGGAGTGGGCGGTGACCTCTTCAAGCCCGGAGCGCTTGGTCGCTGTCCTGCAAACGCGCGTGCGCCCGGGCAAAATTACCAAGGTCATCGAGGCTCGTCCCGACGAGACCAACCTCTACCAGACTCACACCTTTGAGGGGTTCAAAGGCGCGATGTGCCTCGGGCACCACGCCATGCTCGACTTTAATCGCAACGGTCCCGGCATCGTATCGACGAGCAAACTACGACTGGCGCAGGTGCTGCCCGCGCCGTTCGAAAATCCCGTGCAGGGCGGCTACTCCTCGTTGAAACAGGGAGCTTGGTTGCGCCGGCTGGACCAGGTGCCGATGGCCGACGGCGGCAAGACCGACCTGACCCGCTTCCCCGCCCGCGAGGGCTTCGAGGATCTCGTGATGATCCACCACAAGGACGCCGACGATTTCGCTTGGGCCGCCGTGGTTTTCCCGGAGAAAAAGTTCGTCTGGTTCTCTCTTAAAAATCCCGCGTATCTCGCTTCTACCGTGCTCTGGCATTCGAACGGCGGGCGCCACTACGCGCCGTGGAATGGTCGCCATCGCGGAGTGCTCGGCGTCGAAGACGTCACTGCCTATTTTCACCTCGGTCTCGGGGCGTCGCTGGCCCCAAATCCGTGGAAGGAGAAGGGCGTGCCGACCTCGTTCAGCTTCGCCCGGGGCAAACCCACGCGCGTCCCCTACATTATGGGCGTCGCCGCGGTGCCCGGCGATTTCGACTCTGTCCGGAGTATCCGTCGCACGGCGACCGGTGTCCGCCTCGAGTCCGTGAGCGGCCGTCTGATCGATCACGTCGTGGACACTTCTTTTATCCAATAACCCTCCTCGCCCGAAACCCACCTCCATCGAATTCCACCATGAAACTTTACCGCGATTATCTGCATAACCTTAAAGGCAAGGTGCTGCTCGGCTGTGACGGCTTTGTCGACGAGACCTACCAGATCGTGGAGGTCCGGAAGAGTCCGACCGAGTTCGTCCCCATGAATCGCCTCAGGCAATTTGGCGAACTGCTTGTCGCGCGAGCCGATGGCGGAGTCGGATTGGAGTTGGTCCCGAAGCGCCGTTGCGAGGGCGGGTTCGCCATCAACACCGGCCGGGTGGCCGCCTGTTTGGGGCTCAAACCGTACCTGCCCGGGCTTTACGGCAAGGACGCCATCGATCCGGCGTATCAGGAGTTTCAAGACACGTGCGCGCTCCTTTCCCTCGGCAATCCCGCCCTGACGATCGCGCTGGAATTTGGCGACGGGAAGGTACTGATGAGCAACCTGGAGGCGGTCTCGAGCCTGAGCTGGGCCGATTTTAAGAACCACTTTGGGGAAGCGAAGCTGAAGGAACTCTTCTCGGGCGTGGATATTCTAGGCCTCGGCTACTGGTCGCTGACCTCCAACTTCGACGGGCTTTTCCAAGGGTTCATGGAGCAGTACGAGGCCGCCACGCCCCCACGGCGAATGTTCTTCGACTTCGCCGACATCAAAAAGAAGTCCAGCGAGTCGTTCATCAAAAGTCTGGAGATGATCCGCGCCTACAACAGCAAGATCCCGATGACCTTCAGCCTGAACGAACATGAGGTCATGGAGCTGTTCTCGCGGATCGGGGTGGAGCGCCCGGAGCTAAAGCCGGCGGCGATTGCCCGCGCGTTGACCGCCGCGCGCAAGAAAATCGGTTTTGACGAACTGGTGGTGCACACCCCGGAGTTTGGGGCCGCGTCTAGCGAAAAGGACGGCGAGGCTTATGCGATTCAGGAGCGCCAGACCAAGATCGTCCGCCTGGCGGGCGCGGGCGACAGCTTCAACGGCGGCTATCTCTGTGCTTCCCTTGGAGACCTCCCGATCAAGCAACGCCTCGTCGTCGCCAACGCCGTGACGGCCTATTTCGTCACCCATGCCACTGCTCCGAACCGCGAGCAACTGCTGGTTCAGATCGAAAAAGCATCCGACCATTGACTCGGTGAGAGGACGTTAAGCCATGGCAGTGTGCGCTGGGGCGACATGCTGCCTGCGCTGGTCGAACTTCAACAGTTGGCGCGAAAAGGCGAAGACCGACCCGACGGCGGCCATCGTGCAGCGCTACCACGAGCGGCCCGCCGAGGAGCTCTACGACCTGCACGCCGATCCCCTGGAGTTGATAAATCTCGCTGCGGAGCCGGAGCAGGCGGAACGGCTGGCTTCGCTGCGGGCCGAGGTCGAGACGTGGATGGAAGCGCAAGGCGACACCGGGAATTTATGGCGAGCCGCGGTTGCTCACCGATCCCGAACGCGATCGGCCGTCCGCGCCCGCCGAGGGAGCCGCGGAGAAGAAAAAGCAATGAGCGCAACGAACCGCCGCGAGCATGGCCGTTCGTTGACCGGTTGATCGTCATGACACCTATTCTCCTGTTGGCGGGATTGGGCCTCGCGTTCGCCGCGGTCAGTGTCACGACGCGTTCGTTGCGCGAAAGGATTCGTTACCGACAGCCCCTCAACAAACGCCTTTCTACGTTAACCTACTGAGCGCATCCTCAGTCACGACCCATACCTCCTCACGTGAATCCCATTCGTTCCTCTCTTCAACCGTTGCTCTTATCCTTAGCCTTTGCGGTGACCTCCTGTGCTTCAGAACCCGAGTTAGTGAAGCGCCAGTCTTTCGGTCACCTTCCTGATGGCCGCGAGGCACAGCTGTTCACGTTGCGCCATGCGAACGGATTTCAGGCTGATATCTCTGACTATGGCGGGACGGTAGTAAGATTACTCGCGCCGGACCGGACCGGAAAACTCGCAGACGTCGTCCTCGGGTTTAACTCGGTCGAGCCCTACCCAAAGCAGTCGCCCTATTTCGGCGCGCTGATCGGCCGCGTGGGCAATCGCATCGCGAACGGCAAGTTCACACTCGACGGCGAGACCTACACGCTCGCGAAGAACAACACGCCCGGCGGCATCGGATGCACCCTGCACGGCGGCTCAATTGGCTTCGACAAGGTTATCTGGGACGCCGAACCAACCACCCGCGAAGGGCAGCCCGCGCTTCGCTTGCGCTACATCAGCAAGGACGGCGAGGAGGGATTCCCGGGCACGCTGACGGTCGAGGCTCTTTACTCGCTGACTGCGGATAACGGCCTCCGGATTGATTACATCGCCACCACCGACAAGGCGACGCCGGTGAACCTCACCAACCACTCTTACTTCAACCTGGCAGGCGAGGGGAGTGGCACGATCCTCGACCATGTGCTCATGGCCAACGCGAAGCACTACACGCCCGTGGACAAGGGACTGATTCCCACGGGCGAGATCGCGCCGGTCGCCGGCACGCCGTTTGATTTCACGACACCGCACGCCATCGGCGAGCGCGTCGACGCCGACCACGAGCAGCTTCGTCATGGCGGCGGCTACGATCACAACTTCGTACTCGACTCACAGGATGGCTCACTGGCGCCGGCCGGTTATATCTATGAGCCGAAGTCCGGCCGGAAGATGGAGATCTTCACGACCGAACCGGGCCTCCAGTTTTATTGCGGCAACTTCCTCGACGGCACGATCAAGGGCAAAAACGGCGGCACTTACGTCCATCGCGGAGCGATGGCCCTTGAGACGCAGCATTACCCGGACTCGATCAACCAGCCGCGTTTTCCGGAAACAGTCCTTCGTCCCGGCCAGACCTATCGCAGCACCACGATCTACCGCTTCTCGGCCCAGTAAGCGGGGCAGGGTCCGTCTTTCCGGGGCAAGCCCGGCATTTTCCGGGTGAGCATCAGGCCATCGTATCTGCCATGTATCTGAGGAGCTTTGGGAGCGTGCCATCGCGCCTAAAGCCGACCGGCGGATGCTCCGGTTGGAGGAGGGCGTGCGGTCGACGAGGGGAGGGCTCGAGCGATTTCCGGCGGTGCCAAAGGCAGTCGGCAAACCTGTTTTCGGGGATCCAAAATCCGGAATGTAACCGGAATGTCCGTTTCTAAGATTTCCTTAGAAGTTGCTCATCTCGTTGACGGAGATGGCTGCCCGGGTAGGGATCGAACCTACGACCAAGTGATTAACAGTCACCTGCTCTGCCACTGAGCTACCAGGCAATAAACCAACCGAAAGAGGGGCGAAAGGACAGGCGGGGAATCGGTCTTGTCAACGCTCCTTTTTACTCATCGGCCGAAATTTTCCCACGCATCCAAAGTTTTGTTTGCTTCGCTGGCCGCCGAGCTGTTCCTTCTCCGCCCTTTTCCATTACGCCTGCCCTCGATTCCCGGGGTGACAGGGGGAACGAAACTATGAGCAAACAACAGTTCAAACTAAACGTCACTCCTCGCGCCAGCACGGGCCGCTCTGCTTCCCGTCGTCTCCGTAAGGTGAACCAGATTCCTGCGATCCTCTACGGAAAGCACACCAGCCCCGAGACTCTCTCGGTCGATGGTCCGGAATTCACCCGCCTCATCAAGGCCATCGCCGGTTCCGCCGCGCTCGTCGAGCTTCAGCGCAAAGACGACAAGGGCTCCGCGCTCTCCTTCCTTCAGGAAGTCCAACGCGATCCGATCACCGACAAATATCTCCATGTCGACCTTCAGGAAGTGAAGGCTGACGAGAAAATGGAAATTCGCGTCCGCCTCCGTCTCGTGGGCGAATCGTTTGGCGTTAAGAACCAGAGCGGCGTGCTCGAAACACCTTCGCAGTATCTCCGCATCCGTTGTTTCCC
>CAMLSH010000007.1 GCA_946482625.1 uncultured Opitutaceae bacterium | reverse complement strand
TGCGTGTCACCTTGCAGGCCTGAGCCGGCACCGCGAAGGCCCGGAAGCTGTATCTGGCCACCGGTGACAAGCGGCAGCGCGGCGAAATAGCTCGAGGCGGTGGCGTCTGGTTCGATCGCGTAGACGCCGGGATTCCCATAGCGGGCTCCATCGGCGAACACGGGCGTTTGGTAGCCGCCGTCGGCGGATCGGTTCGCAATCAGGCCGGAGAAACTGGTCATCAGTTTTCCCGTCATCTCTACGAAGGGCTCGCGCACACCGCCGACGGGTTTTATTTCCAGCGGCTTGGCCGCGAGCGGAGCCACCATCAGCAAGGCGGAGAGCATCTGGCTGCTTTCGGTTGCATCGATTTGCACCGGGCCGCCGCGCAAGCCGTGGGCGTGGATTTCGACGGGAAAAAAGCCGGGCTCGCCGAGGTATTTGATTTCGGTGCCCTGGCTGATGAGCGCATCGAAGAGCCCTTTCATCGGGCGTTTTCTCATCTGGGGAACGCCATCGATACGGTAAACACCAGTTGGGGCGGCCGCGCAGAAGGCAGTCAGAAAACGTGCGGCGGTGCCGGCGAGGCCCACGAAAATCTCGGTGGATTGGACGGGGATTTTTCCGCTGCAGCCGGTGACGTGGATGGTTTTATTCGCTTCGTCGGTCCGCACGGGAATGCCGAGCCGCGTCAGCGCGGTGGCCATGAGCTCGGTGTCTTCGCTGAAGAGAGCGCCGGTGAGCGTGACCGGGCCGTCGCAGAGCGCGGCGAGGAGGAGGGCGCGGTTGGTGAGGCTTTTCGATCCGGGCAAAATCACGTCACCTCGCACGGGTTTTGTGAACGGGCGGATAGGAAGGAGGTCAGGAAGCGACATGGAAGCGGGAATTGGTCAGCGAAACCGGCGTGACGCCAAGGCGAAATGCGCGCGGCGAGAAGCGTCGCGCGAACATCCAACGCTCAACGTTCAACTCTCAACGCTCAAGTGGAGGAACTGTGCGCGGCGATAATGGATGTGGTCCGGTGTTTTTGCGACGAGGGGCGAATGAGGTGGGCCGCTCGGGGCTCACGGGCGGAAGCCGTCGCGGTAGGCTTTGCCGCGTTCGAGGCGGGTGCGGACTTCGGGCCAGTCGCGGTTGGCGATGGCGGCGTGGAGGCCTTGGAGCTCGTCTTGGAAACGGCTCAGCGCGCGGAGGACTTCGTCTCGGTTTTGCTGAAAAATCTCGATCCACATCGTTGCGTCGCTCGCGGCGATGCGGGTCGTATCGCGGAGGCCATTGCCCGAAAAATTCCGCCAGCCCGGATTTTTCTGGGCGAGAAAACTGCAGAGACTGGTGGCCACAGCCTGGGGCAGGTGGCTGATGTGGGCGACGATTTCGTCGTGTTCGTCAGGCGTGACCGTGCTGACTTCGCTGCCCAGATCGCGCCAGAAACGCACCACGACTTCCGCCGCTTTCGCGTGGGTCGCAGACGTGGTGGATAGCGGCGTGACGAAACACACGCGGCCGGCGAAGAGCGTGTCGCTGCCGTTTTCCCAGCCGGTTTTTTGGCTTCCGGCCATGGGATGGGAGCCGATGAAAAACGCACTCGCGGGCAGCGCGGCGTGACACGCGCGGGAGAGTTCGCCTTTGACGCTGCCGACATCGGTGACGATCGCGCCGGCCGGCAGGGCAGGGGCGATCTGGCGGGCGAGTTCGATGATTTTTTCGACGGGGGCGGCGAGGATGACGAGCGTCGCATGGCGGACGGCGTCTTCGGGCGAGTCGGCGATGGCGTCGCACCACGGTTGTTCGCGAAGAGCCAGGCGGGTTTCCGGGCGGCGGGCCCAGATGACGATGCGCTTGGCGATGCCGCGCGCGCGGGCGGCCATCGCGACGGAACCGCCGAGCAAACCGGGGGCAAGAATGGTGAGTTGATCGAGCACGGCGCTCCGTGAAAAACGCCATGTGAGCGGCGATGTCGAGTCTGTGGGCGAGAGGGTTGTCGGGGCGCGGTCTCACACGCGCATTGCGTTTTGGACGAAGAGTTTTTTCTGATGAGCCCGCTTCGATGCGATCGCTTTTAACAGACGCCAAATTCGTAACCTGTGCAGGGCATTGGCGTCTTGTGGACTGTGTATGATGGCCATTCCATTACTCTATGTCCGATGACGCCGACGCGGAGTTCGATCTCGCTGGCTGCCTGGAGCGTGTGCGCGCCCACGACCAGGACGCAGCCCGGCGTCTCGTGGAGCATTTGTATCCGCTCGTCATCCGCATCGTCCGTGCACATCTGCCGCGACGAGTGCTGGAGGAAGATCTCTCGCAGGAGGTGTTTATGAAAATGTTCACCCGCCTCGATCAGTATCAAGGGACGGTGCCGTTTCCGCACTGGGTGTCGCGGATCGCGGTCACGACCTGCATCGATCATCTGCGCGCTCAGAAACGGCGGCCGGAATTTCGTTGGGCCGATCTTTCCGAAAACGAAGCGGATGTTCTCGATGCCGTGCTCACCAGCGAAAATGCCACCGATGCGGGCGATGCGCTTGCGGCGCGCGAACTCGTGGGAAAACTCCTCGACCAGCTCAAGCCCGACGACCGCCTCGTCATTCAGCTCCTCGATCTCGAACAGAAAACGCTTGTCGAAATTCGCGAGCTCACCGGCTGGAACACCACTCTTATCAAAGTCCGCGCTTTTCGCGCGCGTCGTAAACTCACGAAACTCTTCGAACAGCTTAAACAAAAGGAACGCACATGAGCACGAATCCTCCCGAATGGTCCCGCCTGGTCTCTGCCGCCCGTCGTGCTCCCAAAGACAGCCGCGACGAAACGGCTCCGTACGGCTTTGCCACCCGCGTCGCCTCGCAGGCGATGTCCGCCAGGACGCCCTGGCTGGATGCGTCCTTGCTTTCCCGCTACGGGCTGCGCGCGTTGGGCGTTTCTTGCGCGCTCGCCGTCGCGTGCGTCGCGGCGACATTCAAACCGGTCATGACAGCGATCGAAGACGAGGCTTCCGCCCTGAACGAAACTCCGGTCGAGGTGGATGCCACGGAGCTCACCTGACGAACGCGATCTCATGAAGAATCCTCTTTTAGCCATTTTGGTGTTCGCCGGCGTTTTCTTGTGTGGAGGCGTCGTCGGTGGAGCGGTCTCGATTCGTTACTATGAGCAGTTTGTGCGCAACAAAGGCGCGGATCGTTTCTTCGACCGGGAGATGCGCGATCTCGGCGAGAAGCTGGCGCTGACTCCGCAGCAGCGCAAAGAAATCCACACCATCTTCCGGCGGGCGATGGCGGATCAACGTGCGGCCCGGAAGCAGGCCGACGGGATAATCGATCGCATGGTGGCGGAGTTCGAAAAGGTACTCACGCCGGAGCAGCTCGCCCAATTTAAGGAGCACCGCGCGCGGCAACGCGCGGCCCGCGAAAAGCTGATGCGCGAACGCGAGCAAGAGCGCGAACGTCGCGGCGTAGCGCCAGCGCCCGAAGGCGGCCGTCCGTCGCCGTTTTTCCTGGAGCGACGCGAACGCGAGCGTTCGCTCAACGCGCCTCCGCGGGCAGAAGACCCCGCTCCTCCGCCCGCGCCCGACGCAGGCGAAAAGGGTGCACCCTCGCCGTAGTCGGTGATTTTCAATCGGGCGGGAACCGGCGGCCCGGGCTGGTTTAGACACTTGCGAGGCGCTGCGTGAGAGAATTGGCTGCGGGCATGTCGTCTCCGCTGACCGGCAAGAAAATCATCCTCGGGATCACCGGCTCCATCGCCGCTTACAAGGCGGCGGAGTTGACGAGCCAGTTGCGGAAAAGAGGCGCGGAGGTTTTCCCGGTGATGACTGCTGGTGCCCAGAAATTCATTACACCGCTCACGTTGCAGGCGCTCGCGCGGCAACCGGTGGCGACGGATTTGTGGAGCGAAGGTAACGGCTGGCAGCCGGGCCACGTCGAACTGGCGGACAAAGCGGATCTGCTGCTGATCGCGCCGGCGACGGCGGACGTGATCGCGCAATTCGCGCACGGGCTGGCGCCGGATTTTTTGAGTTCGCTGCACTTGGTGTGTCGCGCCCCGTTGCTGATCGCGCCGGCGATGAACGGCAAAATGTGGTTCCACCCGGCGACGGTGGCGAACGTTGCGACGCTCACTGCGCGCGGTGCGCAATTCATCGGACCCGAGGAAGGCATGCTCGCGTGCGGTTATGAAGGCATCGGACGCCTCTGGCCGGTGGAGGGGATTGTGGAGCGGGCGGAGCAGCTGCTGACGTCGTGATGACTCTTCGGTAACCGTTCTCCGTTTTTGGGCTTCGTTTTAAGGCCGTCGAGCAGGAGGCATGACGGGCACGAGGACGATTTCAGAGGGGGGCAGGCGGGCAGGCTAATACCCTGAATTTTTAGTTGCGGGAGCGGACTTCACCACCACTGTCCGCCTCGGCCAGGTGCCATGCATGGGCAGGCGCGTGAACTCCGCCAGGACCGGAAGGTAGCAACGGCAACGACGTTCTCCTAGTGCCGTGGAGTGCCTGGCCACTTTTATTTTTTGGGATGCCGGCGGGAAGTTTCTCCCGGGCGGGCAGAGGAATCTCGGAGCTTTCGTTTTGGCCTGAAATGGACGAGCTTCATGGGCACACGGCAAACCCCGGCCCGTTGTGGACCGGGCGATGTCGTCCAAAACCCTATGAAAAAGTTCCTGCTGGCCCTCGCGGCCATGATGGTACTCGGCGGCACTTCGGTGTTTGCCTCGGAGAGCAAGGATCAGTCGAAGGAAGAAAAGAAGGCGGAGTGCGCCGCGTGCAAAGAAAAGGGTTCGATGTGCGACGCGTGTAAGAAGAAGGCTGAGGATAAAGCCAAAGAACATCCGAAGCCCTGAGTGGCTGAACGCGGCGTGGTCATTTGATCCGCTCGTTATTTTCGGAGAGAGCCGGGCCCGCTGACCGCGAGCCCGTTTTCGTTTTAGGAGGGAGAAGTTGAGCGGGTTTAATTTTCAGTTGCAGGAAGAGGCAGGCTGCGTGGAGTAGCGACCGCTTGTCCACCGGTTACCAAGTCATCGCCCGCAAATGGCGCCCGCAGACCTTCGACGACGTCGTCGGCCAGGATCATGTCGTGCGCACTTTGAAAAACGCCATCGCGCGCCAGCGGATCGCCCACGCGTATCTGTTTGTTGGGCCGCGCGGCACGGGGAAGACATCGACTGCCCGCATTTTTGCGAAGGCGCTGAATTGCACGGATGGCCCGAAGGCGGATTTCGATCCCAAAGATCCGGCGTGCGTTTCGATCGCGGAAGGCTCGCATCTCGACGTGATCGAGATCGACGGCGCGTCGAACAACGGCGTGGAGCAGGTTCGCGATCTGCGCGACACGGTCCAGTACGCGCCTGCGCAGGGTAAGTTCAAAATCTACATCATCGACGAGGTTCACATGCTCTCGACGGCGGCGTTTAACGCGCTGCTGAAGACCCTCGAGGAGCCGCCGGCTCACGTGAAATTCGTTTTCGCGACGACCGATCCGCAGAAGGTGCTGCCGACGATCATTTCGCGTTGTCAGCGCTTCGATCTGAAACCGATCCCGGCGGATTTGATCGTGCTGCGGCTGAAGAAAATCGCGGACGAAGAGAAAATCAAAGTGTCGCCCGAGGCGCTCGCATGCATCGCGCGCATGGCGGATGGCGGGATGCGCGATGCGCAGTCGATCCTCGATCAGATGATTTCGTTTTGCGGGACGGAGATTTCCGAGCCGGACGTGTTGGACGTTTACGGGCTCGTCTCGTCCGAGAAAATCGCCGCGCTGGCGGCGGCGCTGGCGACCGGCGATCACCCGAAGATCATCGAGATCGTCGATGCGTGTGATCAGGCAGGGCGCGATCTGGTGCGGTTGTTGACCGATTTGCAGGAGCTGGTGCGCCGGGCGTTGCTCGATGCGATCGGCAAAGGCGGCAAGACCGACATCCTCGGCGGCGTGCCGATGACGACGGAGCAGATCACGCGCTTGCTCGACGGACTTCGCGAAGGCGAAGGCAGCGTGAAGCTCGGGCTGTCGGAGAAGATTAATTTCGAAGTGACCTTGCTCAAGGCCGTCGACGCGAGTCGCGCGCGAGCCATCGATTCACTCATCAAAGAGCTGAGTGCGTTGGCCGATGAAGCGCCTGAATCCGCCGCCGTCTCCGAAGGTGGCGAAAAAAAAAAGGACTGATTGATCGACTGGAAGCGCGAGTGGCTCAGGCCGTCGCGGATATCGCCGAACAGCGGAAAGCGTTGGGGATAGTTTCCGCAGTCGCCGTCGTCGCGAAACCAGCGGATGCCTCATCGGGCCGCGCCGGTGCCGGGGATTCGGATACAGAGAGCGACGCCGAGGTGGCGACGATGCCGCGCGCGGAGACGGATGCGGCGCTGGCCGATGCGGCAACCGCGCCGTTCGATGAAGACGGGCCGAACTGGCCGAGCGCGGCGGATGAAGCGGCGTTTCTCGGTGGCGAGAAGGAACAGGGGCGAGTCGTGCCGAAGGCAGGGGGGGCGTTGACGTTGCGTCAGGAGGCGGAGCAGGCGGAGGCGGCGTTGGGGCCGTTACCGAGTATCGATACGCTGATCGCGCGCATCCCGGCGGAAGCGCGGGAGACGCTGGAAGACCTTTTCCGTCCGAAATTCACGGGTGTGAAGCGCGTGTCGAAAGAAGTGCTGAAGTAGGCGGGCGTCTTCAATCGATGACGCGATTACCGAGGTGGAGCGTGCCGTCACGGCGCGCTGGCTTGAGGGCGGGTGGTCGCAGATGGACAGGGGAGCGTGGTCGCGGGCGAATAGCGGGTTGATCGTCTGCGATCTCGCAGGACGCGCGGGGCCGCACGTTCCACCTCGGACGGAGCTTATTGCTCAGTTTGCCACATCGACCACGACTGCGGTGGTGTTGTCGCGGCCGGATTCGGCGACCGCTTCGTCGACGAACTGTTTGGCGAGGCCGTGTCCGTTTCCAGGCGTGGCGAGGATCTCGCCGATGCGGCGGTCCCAAAGGCCATCGATCAGGCCGTCGGAGCAAATGAGGAAACGGTCGCCGGGTTGGTAGCCGACAGCGCCGACCTGCGGCTCGGCGAATTGGTGGCCAGCGCCGAGGGCTTGCTGGAGGGCGTTGCGGCGCGGGTGGACGCGGGCCTCGCGCTCGTTGATTTTACCCGTCCGCCGGAGCCAGCCAACATGACTGTGATCGTGGCTGACTTGGGTGAGCGTACCGCCTTTCGGGAGGTAATAAATGCGGCTGTCGCCGATATGGCCGAAGTACATCCACTGCGGGGTGAACCAGCAGAGACTGAGCGTGGCGCCCATGCCGGCGCATTCCTCGTAGGCCTGACCCATCTTGAGCATGTCGTGGTGGATCGAGGAAAACAGTTCGCCAATGAGGTCGGGGAAGCCGCTCGCCATACCTTGGGCGGAGAGACGGAAACCTTTGGGAAGAAGCCGCGTGATTTTATCCACCGCGATGCGGCTCGCGAATTCGCCGGACTTGGCGCCGCCCATGCCGTCGCTCACGGCGAAGACGAAATCGGTGGAGGCCATGGAGGATTCGCCGATTTTCCCCAAGTAGCGGACCTCGTGTCCATCGAAGGCGATGCCGAGGAAGGAGTCTTCGTTGTTGGCGCGAAATTTACCGCGGTCGGTGAGGCCGGACCAATTCAGATGCGGAGGCTGCGGGACTTCGGGCTGCTGCGAGGGCATGGAAAACGTCTGCGCGTCAGGCGGAGGCGGGAGGCTCGGACGGGGCAGGGGCGTCTCCCGGGCCGACTGGTTTGAGGCTCGTGCGATCGGGGCCTTCGAGGAGCGTGGCGAACTCGAAGTCGATCACGCAGAAGCGGCCGTCGGTGTCGCGGTAGGTGATGTTGCGCATGAAGGCGTCTTCATGGCGTACGCCGAAGCGCGCGAGCTCGGCGTAGAGTTCTTTCATGCGGTCTTCGTTGAGGTGCGTGACGACGCGGCCGCAGTTGGTGGTCACGATTTTGAGAAGCTCGGGGTCGACTTCGAGCAGGCGAGGAACGAATTCGCAGCCGCGTTCCTCCAAGAACTTCAGCACGCGGACCTCGTTCTCGAAGCGTTCCTTGGCCAGGTGCCCGCGGAAAGTTTTGTGCACCCGGCCGTCGTAACCGATGCGGACGAGGGCGCGGGCGGTGTCTTTAACGGGATGCATGAGGGCGCGAAGGAGAGAGGCGGTGCACAATTTCGACCGCGTTCCCGGCTGGCAAGGGCGAGTTCCTGCTTAAAAACGCACAGCGTGCCGCGCGTGGCCGGAAAATCTGGCATGAAAAATAGTTCTAGACGGCCGTGGCACGTTAGGTGCTTTTTCTGCGCGCGCTTTAAAGTGGCTTCAACAGTCACCAAAACGCTTGAAGATAATCTTCGACCTCTCCCTCCTCCTCAAACCTCCACCATGGCCAAATACAAATTGGAATACATCTGGCTCGACGGCTACAAGCCGGTCGCGAGCCTCCGTAGCAAGACGCAGATCAAAGAATTCGCCAGCTTCCCGAAGCTCGACGAGTTGCCCAACTGGGGCTTCGACGGGAGCTCGACCCAGCAAGCAGAGGGACGGAGCTCGGACTGCGTTCTCAAGCCGGTGGCCGTGTATCCAGATAGCACCCGCAAGAACGGTGCGCTGGTCATGTGCGAAGTGATGATGCCGGACGGCAAGACTCCGCACATCTCCAACAGCCGCGCCACGATCTTGGACGATCCCGAGACCTGGTTCGGATTCGAGCAGGAATATTTCCTTTACCAAGACGGCCGTCCACTCGGCTTCCCTGAAGGCGGCTTTCCGGCTCCCCAGGGTCCGTACTACACCGGCGTTGGTTACGCCGCGGTGGGTGACGTCGCTCGCGAGATCGTCGAAGAGCATCTCGATCTCTGTCTCGACGCCGGCATCAACCACGAAGGCATCAACGCCGAAGTGGCCAAGGGCCAGTGGGAATTCCAGATCTTCGGCAAAGGCTCCAAGAAGGCCGCTGACGATGTCTGGGTCGCCCGTTACCTCTTGATCCGTCTTTGCGAAAAATACGGCATCGACGTACAGTTCCACTGCAAGCCGATCCTCGGGCCCTACAGCCAGCCGCTCGACTGGAACGGTTCCGGTATGCACTCGAACTTCTCCACCAAGTTTCTCCGCGAAGTCGGCGGCAAAGAGTACTTCGAAAAACTCATGGCCGCTTTCGCCAAGCACATGGACGAACACGTCGCTGTTTACGGTCCGGACAACCACCTGCGCCTCACCGGTCTTCACGAGACCCAGGCGATCGACAAGTTCAGCTACGGTGTCGCCGATCGCGGTGCGTCCGTCCGCGTTCCGCACAGCTTCATCAACGCCGGCTACAAGGGTTACCTTGAAGATCGTCGTCCGAACTCCGCCGCCAACCCGTACGAAGTCGCCTCGCGCATCCTCAAGACGATCGCGACCGTGCCGACGACCTGAGTACGCGATCCGCATCACTGCGGTTTAGCTTTGAGCGCCACCTTCGCGGGTGGCGCTTTTTTTGTGCGCGGCGCGGGTGGTGTGACTGCTGACTCTTTATCTAAGCGGTGACGCTGACCGCCACGTCGTTGCGTGCGATGTTCTGGCGTTCGGGTGTGGGCTGTTTGCGGGCCTTGCGGGACTGACCTTGGACGAGCTCGGTGAGATGAGTCACGGAAGCGTTGAGCGACTCGGCTTGAGCGTGGAGTTCCTCGGAGGCGCTGGCGCTTTCCTCAGCACCGGCGGCATTGGATTGGGTAACTTTATCCATGAGCGAGATGGCGTCGTTAACCTGGGCGATGCCTTGGGCTTGCTCGTGCGTGGCGTTGGCGATGTCGGCGACGAGGGCTTCGAGGCGACCGATCTGGCCTTGGATGGTGGTCAAGCTGCCGGCGGCTTGGGTGGAGAGTTGAACGCCTTCGCGACTGCGGACGACGGAAATCTCGATTTTCTCGGCGGTCTCCCTAGCGGCGGCGGCGGAACGTTGAGCGAGGGCGCGGACTTCGTCGGCGACGACCGCGAAACCGGCGCCAGCTTCACCGGCGCGGGCGGCTTCGACGGCGGCGTTGAGGGCGAGGATGTTGGTCTGAAAGGCGATCTCGTCGATGGTCTTGAGGATCTTGATGATCTCTCCGTTGCTCTGGTTGATGGCGTGCATGGATGTCTGCATCGCCTGCATCTGGCGTGCGCCTTCGTTGGCGGAGGCGTGGGTTTCGCTGGCGGCTTCTTTCGCGGCGCGGGTGCTATCGGCGTTGTGTTTCGTCATGCTCGAAAGCTCTTCGAGCGACGCGCTGGTTTCTTCGAGAGAAGAGGCCTGGGAGGAAGCGCCTTCAGCGAGAGACTGGCTGGAGGCGGCGACTTGTGCGGCTGCGGCGGCGGTCTGGGTGGCGCCTTCTGAAAGTTCCGCGTTGATGCGGTTGATGGTGACGGAGAGGTGGTGGGTGACGATCCAACTGAGGCCACCGCCCACCAGCAGGGCAAAGGCGAGAAGGGCGACGGTCTTCTTGCGGAGGAAGTTGTAGCGGTCTTGGGCGGCGGTGTATTCAGCTTTTGCGACGGTTAGCTGAAGGTCCACGAGCTCGGTGATTTTGGTGCTGATGGGGTCAATGTGTTCGTAGAGGGGGCCGTCGAATTCACCGAGCGTGCCGGTAAGCAGGCCGGGCTTGTCGGCGAGGTGTTGGATGAGTTTTTCCACGGCGGCGTCGGCCGGGCCGTAGAGCTGGGCGGCTTGTGCGGCGAGTTGGGCTTCCTCGGGTGTGAGGTAAGTCGCCATATAGGCCTTCCAACGCTGGCGGATATCGTTCTGAGCCGATTGGAGACTTTTGACCGTGGTCTGCGCGTCGATCAGCCCTGCGTTGGCCTTGTTGACGGCATCGATGATGGCGACGGCGTAGGCGTCGGCGATGAACTTGAGGTCTTTGAGCGGCACAACGCGGTCGTTGTAGACCGTTTCAAGGCCCTTGTTGGTTTGCTGGATGCCGCGGAGACCAAGCAGGCCGACCGCGATCGCGCAGGCGATCACGAAGGCGTTAACGAAGTAAAGCTTGGTGCGGAGTTGGATGTTCTTCATGGGGGATTGAACGCGGCGCGTGCAGATCTTGGGCGGGTGCAATCTGCACGGTCTTTAATGCTGTTCGGAGCAATACGGAGAGTAGTTAACCTATTTCCGCTGATTAGGCGTTCTTTAGCACCGAGCGGGAGGGGCAGCGTGAATCAAACGTCTTTGAAGAAGGCGTCGTTTCCGTTGGCGGCGGCAGCCAAGGCCGGGCGCGTGGTGGCAGTGAAACGGTTGGGCGGCGTCGAACGTTTCTTCATGGGAAGGCTGCGGGAAGGCAGCTTGTTCTCGAGCTTCGCGGGCTCGTTTTTCTGAGCGGTCGTTGCCGTGTGTTCGCGCTTTGAGTTGCTGCCGCCGACGAGGCGTTGGAGTCCGCCGACAGCGTTGGTCAGCACCTCGGCTTGGGCGTTGAGGTCTTGCGAGGCGGCGGCGGACTCTTCTGCGCCGGCGGCGTTGGACTGGGTGACTTTATCCATTTGGGAGACCGCGATGGTCACCTGGCCGATGCCCTGGCTTTGCTCGGAGGAAGCGGAGGCGATCTCGGCGACAAGGCCGTCGAGCTGGAGAATCTGCTGCTGGATGGTCTCGAAACTCTTCGCGACCTCGGCGCTGACTTGGGCGCCTTCCTGGCTCTTGGCGACGGAGTCGTCGATCTTGACAGCGGTCTCCTTGGCGGCGGCGGCACAACGTTGAGCGAGGGCGCGTACTTCATCGGCCACTACAGCGAAACCGGCTCCGGCGGTACCGGCGCGGGCGGCTTCGACGGCGGCGTTGAGGGCGAGGATGTTGGTCTGAAACGCGATCTCGTCGATCGTCTTGAGGATCTTCGCGATATCCGCGCTGGCGAGGGTGATGGCCTGCATGGCCGATTGCATGGTTTTAACCTGCTGTGCGCCGGTGTCCGCTGAGAGGCGAGTCTGAGTGGCGGCTTGTTTGGCCTGCTGGGCGCTCTCCGCGTTGCGCTTGGTCATGCTGGAAAGTTCTTCGAGCGAAGCGGAGGTTTCTTCGAGCGACGCGGCTTGTTCGCTCGCGCCCTCGGCGAGGATTTGACTGCTGCTGGCGACCTGACTGCTGGCGGCGGCGACTTGCGCGGAGGAGTCATTGAGCACGCCGGCCATCTGGCCGAGCGCGCGGTTGATGCCGCGGATGATAAACCAGCCGAGGATGACTGCGATCAGGATGCTGATGACGGAGGCGATCTCCGTGGTCCTGCGCGCGGTGTGGGCCGTAGACACCATCTGATCTGAGACTGAAATCGCGGTATCGGCGTTCCACTTCAACATGGCGACGAGTTGAGACCGGAAATCCAAGTAGGTGGGTTCCAGTTGAGATTTTTCCAAAAGATCGGCTTCGGAGAATTTTTCGCTCGTGAGCAAGTTGATGTAGGCGGTTCTGGCCTCGCCGAAGGCGAGACGCTTTGCCTTTAGGACGTCGAAGGCGGCGAGGTCTTCTGGTGCAGAGATAGCAGCCTCGTAGGCGGCTATCGCTTTTTGCGCATCCGCTATGTTGTCGTTCAGGAGCGTGAGATCTTCATCTCTTTCGACCGAGTTGCTGGCTTTGCGTGCGATCAACAAACGAATGTAAGCCCGGAGGGAATTTGTCGTGATGTCGGATATGTTGACTATGCCCGGTATGGCATCGTGACGAAGACGGTTTCCCGCGAAGTTTTCCAGGTGCGCGAGCGCGGTCATTGAAACGATGCTGACGGCAAGGAGTAGGGCTAGTAGCAAGCCGCCTCCGAAAATGATGCGTCTGGCGATGGTCCAGTTTTTCAACGAAGACGTTTTAGAGCGGGCGAGGGAGGAGTTCATGTGTGAGAGGGAAGACGAAAAGGTGGAGAGTCGTTCGGGGGGCGTTCAGGCGGCGACGCGCGCGAGCGTCTGGATGGTTTCGCGTGCGACGACGCGGTTGATGTCGAGGAGGGTCTTCACCTCGCCTTTGGCTTTGGCCATGCCGAGCAGATAAGACGTATCGAAGGACGCTCCGAACGAGGGCGCGGGCTCGATCATGTCGGCGGCGACGTTGAGCACCTCTTCGACGGAATCGACGATGAGGCCCATCTGTACGGGTTTTCCGGAGACGGCGTCGACCTGCACGACGACGACGCAGGTGCGGTCGGTGAAGGCGGCTGCGATGCCGAATTTCAGGCGGAGATCGATGACCGGAATCACGCGGCCGCGCAGATTGATCACGCCTTTGACGTATTCCGGCATTTGCGGAACCGGCGTGATTTTCTGCATCCGGATAATCTCCCGGACTTTTAGGACGGCGATGCCGTAGGCTTCGTTGTCGAGGACGACGGTGAGGTATTTGCCCGCGATCGATTCGGCGTTGGTTTCAGAGGAGAAGAACTGGCTTTTCACGAAAGCCAGTATCGCAGAGTCGGCGCCGGGAGGTTGTCACAGAGGTGTCACAACGCGGCGGTTTCTCGCGATCGCGCCGGAGATCGCCGTCGGGCCCGTGGGACGAAGGCCCGCTTATGCGCCAGCGGGCGCGGGAGCGGTGGACAGGCTTTGGTGAACTGCGACGAGGAGTTGCTCGCGTGTGAACGGTTTCGCGAGCGCGACGATCTGGTGTTCGGCAAGCGACGCCGCAGGCAGTTCGGTGGCGTCGAGTCCGCTGATAAGAAGGATCGGCACGGTGGGGTGCATGCGGCGCAGCGCGCGGCTGGCGGCCATGCCATCGAGGTGTGGCATCATAAGATCGATCACGACGCAGGCGACGCGATCGCGGTGAGTCGCGAACTGCGAGAGCGCCTCGGTGCCGTCGCAGGCGGACAGCGTCTGATAGCCGTACGCGTCGAGCGCGACCTTCATGATTTCGCGGACCGAGTGTTCGTCGTCGACGAGGAGCACGCATTCGCCGTTTCCGTGCGGTGGAGCGATGAAACCTGCTTCGTCGAGACAGTGTTGAACGGGCGCGGCAGGCAGGTGGATGTGGAAGTGCGCGCCGGCTCCCGGAGCGGTTTCGACGTCAAGGAAACCTCCATGGTCGCGGACGATGGCCTGCACGGTCGCGAGGCCGAGGCCGGTGCCTTTGCCGGGCGCTTTGGTGCTGAAGAAGGGATCAAAAATTTTCGCGACGATCTCCGGTGTCATCCCGGGGCCCGTATCGGAAATGGTGAGACGCAGAAACGCGCCAGGCTCCACGCCGGCGTGCAGCGAGGCGAGGCCGGTGTCCACGTCGCGTTTTTCCAACTGGAGCAATAGTTCGCCACCGGTTTCCATGGCGTCGCGGGCGTTGACGCAGAGGTTCATCAGCACCTGGTGTAGGCGCGTGGCATCGCCCATGACCAACGGGAGATCCGGGCTGAAGCGGCTGCGGATGCGAATGGAGCGGGGAAACGTTTCCTCGATGAGGTGGTGAACTTCTTTGACGAGATGCTCCAGGCGGAAGGCTTCGCGTTCGCCCTCGGTGCCGCGGACGAACATGAGGACTTGTTTGACCATGTCGGCGCCTCGTTTGGCGCTCGCCAGCATGAGGTCCACCATGCGGCGGTCGGGCTCGGCGAGCGCGGCATCGCCGAGAAGCTGGCCGGACATGATGAGCGGAGTGAAAACGTTGTTGAGGTCGTGCGCGATGCCGCTGGCGAGCGAGCCGATGCTTTCGAGGCGCTGAGCGCGGAGGAACTGGGCCTCGATCTTCTTACGCTCGGTCATGTCTGTATTCACGATCAGGATAGCCTCGGGCTCGCCGGAGGCTTCGTCGCGCACGAGAGTCCAGCGCGACTCGACGACGAGCTCGTCGCCGGCGCACGTGTGATGAACGAGTTCACCGGTCCAGGCGCCCTCGGCGAGTGTGGCGGCCATCGCCTGAGAGCGGGCGTTGTCGTCGAAGCCGCCGGTGAGCGTGTCGGCAGACTGGCCGAGCGCGGCGTCGGCGGAATGGCCGTAAAGACGGGCGGCGCCGCGGTTCCAATAGGTCACGCGGCCGTCGAGCGTGCGCACGAAGATCGCGTCGCGGGCCTTGTCGAGAAGCGCGGCTTTTTCGCGCGTTTGTTCCTCGGCGAGGACGCGGACGCGCATCTCTTCCTGAAGATTTTTATTGGCGGCGGCGAGGGCGGCGGTGCGTGCGACGACGCGTTGTTCGAGTTGCTCGCGCGCTTCGCGGAGCTGGCGTTGGAGGGCGTGATTGGAAAGCGCCAGCTCGATGCAGATCTGGAGTTCGCGCTCTTTGAACGGCTTCACCAGATAACTCGCGGCGTGGGTGAGCTGGGCGCGTTGCAGCGTTTTCTCGTCGGCGTTCGCGGAGAGATAAATGACGGGAAGATCGTACTCGGTGCGGAGGAGCGCGGCGGTCTGGATGCCGTCGAGTTCGCCCTGGAGCTGGATGTCCATCAGCACGAGGTCGGGATTGAGAGATGCGGCGAGCTGAAGCGCTTCTTCGCCGGTGGGAGCGGTGCCGCAGACATCGTAACCGAGTTTGCGAAGGCGTTGCTCGAGATCGAGGGCGACGAGCATTTCGTCTTCGGTGATGAGGATGCTGGCGGGCATGGGGGCGGGAGTTATTTGCGTGAGACCTCGCGGAGCGTGAGGACGAACGCGGCACCGGAGCCGGGGACGATTTCGAGCGTGCCGCGCAGCTGACGAACGAGGGTTTTGACGAGCTGCATTCCGAGCGACCGGGTCTGACGCACGTCGAAGTCGGCGGGGATGCCTCGGCCGTTGTCGCGGATGACGAGTCGCAGCTGGTCGTCGCCGGCGCGGTCGAGCTCGATGGCGATGCGGCCGGGTCCGCCGTTGGGGAAACCGTGTTTGAAGGAATTGGATACGATCTCGTTGACGATGAGTCCGCACGGGATCGCGGTGTCGATGCCCAGTTGCACGTCGGAGATTTTCAGCTCGAAGGAGATGCCGCGTGCGGAGGCGCCGAATGCGCTGAGGAGATTGTCAGTGAGGTCGCGCAGGTATTCGCCGAAAGCGATGCGGCTGAGATCGCCGGATTGATAGAGCTTCTCGTGGATCAGCGCCATCGACGCGATGCGGTTTTGCGACTCGATGAAGAGGCGGCGGGCGGATTCGTCGTGCAGATGACCGAGCTGGAGGTTCAGCAGGCTGGAGACGATCTGCATGTTGTTTTTCACGCGGTGGTGAATCTCCTTCAACATGACCTCCTTTTCCTGAAGCGAAGCGCGGATGGTCTCTTCGGCGTTGAGTCGCGCGGTGATGTCGCGGCAGACGCAGACGAGGCCGCCATCCTGGATCTGCGTGAGCGAAACTTCTTCGGAAAATGTGCTGCCATCGATGCGGCGCGCGGTGGCGGCGCCGCGCCATTTACCGTCGCGGATGAGGGCGGGGAATGCCTCGTCTTCGATGCGGCGCGCCTCGTCGGGCGAGTAGAGAACGCTCCATGACTGGCCAAGGAGATCGCGCTGCTCTTTGTAGCCAAAGAGCTCGAGATGCATGGGGTTCAGGTAGGTGTAACGACCGGAGGAATCGAGGATGGCGACACCGTCGATCGCGGCCTCGATGGCGATGCGTTGCTTGACGAGATTTTCTTCGGCGAGTTTGCGCTCGGTGATGTCGTAGAGCGTGCCGGCGGTGCCGGTGATGTTGTCGCCGTTGTCGACGACGAGGCGGGCGAAGACCTCGATCCAGCGGTAACCGCCAGATTTGGTGAGGTAGCGGACCTCGTGGCGGCAGTGGTCTTTTTTGCGTTCGATGAGCGGAAGGAAAAGGCGGTTGTTGCGCTCGCGGTCGTCGGGGTGGACGTAGTTGAGGAAGAGGGAGCCGAGCGACTCTTCCACTGTGAAGCCGGTGACTTCCTGCCAGGCGGGATTGAGAAGGGTCCAGAAACCGGCGTCGTCGGTCTGGAAGACGACCTCCTTGAGATTGGTGACGAGCGAGCGGTAGCGGGTTTCGCTTTCGCGGAGCGCGTTAGCGGCGATGTGGTAATTCGTCACGTCGTCGAGCGTGCCCACGAAGCCGTCAGAGCCGCCGGCGTTGTTCAGGGCTGTGGCGACGGCGCGGACCCAGCGGGTTTCCGCATGATGCACCACGCGGAACTCGGCGGCAAAGTTGTGACGGTCGCGAACGGCGTTTTCCCAGGCTGATTGGCAGGCAGGGAGATCCGCGGGATGGATACGGGCGTAGCAGGTCTCGAGTGTGGGGGCGGTCGGGTCGGTGAGGCCGAAAATTTGAGCGAAGCGCTCGTTGATGTAAGAGAGCCGGCCGCTGGCGTCGGTTTGGAAGATGCCGCCGGGCGAAACGGCGCTGAGCGTCTTGAAACGGTGTTCGCTGAGTTGAAGGGCAGTGGCGGTTGCGCGGTTGAGGATGACGGCGCCGAGCACGCGGGTGGTCGAGAGAAGCGCGTCGATCTCCTCCGGTGTCCAGAGGGCGGACTGGTTTTTGAATCCGAGGGACATCATGCCCCAGAAGCTGCCGCGCCCGGTGAAAACCGGGAGGCAGAGGAATGAGTCTGCGCCGAGGGAATGCCAAAGCGCGTTTTCTTGCGGAGCGCAGGTGTCGCGGTGGCTTTGCACGGGGCGACCGTCGCGGAGGAAATCGGCGAAGGACCAGCCGTCGGCGGTCTCCCACGGGAGATTTTGAAAACGGTTGCGCGAGGTCGCCGGCAAGTCGCCGCCCCAGATGGTTTCGAGATTTAGCAGGCGATGTCCGTCGTCGGCGGCGGTTTGGCGCCAGATGGCGACGTGATCGGCGCGGGTTGCTTCGCCGATTTGCTCCAAGGCGACGGGGAGCGCGCGGTGGTGATCGGCGGCGTTGAGGAGGGTCTCGGCGGCGAAGCTGGCGGCCTTATGGATGGCATCGCGGCGCTGGAGGGAATCCTCGGCCTGGCGGCGCGCGGTGACATCCGTCTGGACGCCGATGAAGTGGGTCAGCGTGCCGTCGGCGGCGTGGACGGGTGAGATATCGAGCTCGTTCCAGAACATGGTGCCGTCTTTGCGGTAGTTGCGAAGAACTACACGGCAGGCTTTGTTGCGGGCGAGGGCGCGGCGGAGATCGGAGAGCCCGGGCTGATCGCGATCGGGACCTTGAAGGAAGCGGCAGTTGCGACCGACGATTTCGTGGGACTGGTAGCCGGTGATACGCTCGAAGCCAGGATTGACCTGGATGACCGGGTGGTCGGGCGCCTGTGCATCGACGATGACGATGCCGTTGTTACACGCTTTAAGCGCCTGATCCATCAGTCGGAGATGCTGGCTGCGGGTGACAGCGGCGGTGACGTCGTGAAGGACGCTGTGAAGTTCGGGGCTGCCGCCGCAGGAAGGGCGGACAATACGAGTCACATCATCGACCCAGCGAAGCGGCTGGCAGGGAACGACGAGGCGATAGCGCTGGGTCAACGAGGTGGCGGTGCCGGTCTCGAATTCGCTGCGTTCGCAGGTGATGCGCGCGCGGTCGTCGGGATGGAGAAAATTAATTTCCGCTGACGTGCGGCCGACGAGATCGTGGGGATGCAGGCCGAATTCGGAGACGTTGTCTGAAATGAATTCGATCGGCCAGCCGGGCGCGAGGCTACGGTGGATGGCGATGAAGCCGCTCTGGTTGATGATGCTTTCGAGCGTCTCGCTCCGGATGAGCGCTTCGCGGAGGCGCTCGGTTTCGGTCTGACGGGCGGAGAGCATCTGCCCGAGTTCGGCGCGGGCCACGACCTGATGGCTGAGGGCGCGCAGGCCGCGTTCCTGTTCGGGCGAAAGGCTGCGTGCCCGGCAATCCAATACGCAAATCGTGCCGAGGACATCGCCAGGGCCGCGGATAAGTTTTGCACCGGCATAGAAGCGGATGCCGGGAGCGCCGCGGACGGGTGCGGTGTTCTGAAAACGGGTGTCGGCAGTGGCGTCGGGCAGGACGAAGATGTCGGGTTCGCCCGCGAGGGTGCTCGCGCAGAAACCGGCGGAGCGGAGCTCGGGTGTGACCGCGAGGCCGTGCGTGGCGATGACGGTGTAGTCGTGGTCCTTGCGCAGCATGATGAGCGCCATGGGTGCGTTGCAGAGCACGGCTGCGAGCGCGGCGATTTCAGTAAACTCATCGGCGACCGCCGGTGAAGAGGGCCGGAGATGGGGTTCGATGCGGTCTGAGAAGGTTTCCTCGCGTGCGGGCAGAACCATAGGATTCAGGCTCCCGCGGAAAAGGGGGCGAAAAGCGGGCTGAGCGGGTTCGAAATCACGGCAAGCCCGGCGGCGGCTGGAGATGGCCGGACGCGTGGCGGTGGAGCCGATGAGTGAGATCGCATAGATGGATATCGGTTTTGAAGGGGCGCGGCTTAAGCGGAGATGCTGGGCGTTTTTTGCCCTGTCGGGAAAGGGGCGATGGCGGCATGTGTCTGGACCTCTGGGACTTCCAGCCACACGAGAAAGTGAAACGTGCTGCCGTGGCCGGGCTTGCTGTGGACCCAGATGCGGCCGCCCATGAGGGTGACGAGCTGTTCGCAGATCGAAAGTCCTAGGCCTGCGCCGTCGTGGCGGCGGGTGTCGGAGTTGTCCGCCTGGGTAAACGGTTCGAAGATGCCGCGCTGTTTTTCCTCGGGGATGCCGATGCCGGTATCGCGCACGGAAACCTCCAAGCAGAGGCGTCGGGCGTCGCGGGCGCGGACTCCGATCTGGAGGTCGATCTCGCCTTCGTCGGTGAACTTGATGGCGTTGCCCACGAGATTGATGAGTATCTGGGCGAGGCGTAGTGGATCGCCCATGACGAGCGCGGGCACGTCGGGGGAGATCTCGGAGGTAAGCTGGAGTTTCTTTTGGCGGGCGTGCTGTTCGAGGGTGACGAGGAGGCTGTTGAACTGGTTGCGCAGATCGAAACTGCATGGCGTGAGCTCGATCTTGCCGGCCTGCGCCTTGGAGTAGTCGAGGAGGTTGTTGATCAACCCGAGCAGGCTCTCGGCGGAATCGCGGATCACCGCGAGGCAGTCGCGATTGGCCTCGCTGCGGGCCTCGTCGAGCATGACCTCCGTCATGCCGAGAATGCTGTTCATCGGCGTACGGAGCTCGTGGCTGATGCAGGCGAGGAACTGGCTTTTGGCGCGGCTGGCGGAGAGCGCGGCATCGCGGGCGTGTTCGAGGGCTTTCACGGTTTCGGCGTGACGGCCGATTTCATCTTTGAGCTCGTTGTTGATGCGGCGGTAGGCAGCGGTGCGGAGCTCGACCCGCATCTCCAACTCATCGCGCATCTCGCGCAGCTGTTTTTGCGCCGAGTGATGATGCAGGGCCATCTCGATGCTGAAGGTGAGTTCGCGCTCCTTGATCGGTTTTACGAGGAAGTTAAACGGCGCGGTGGCTTGGGCGCGCGCACGGGTGGAGGCGTCGGCGTTGGCGGTGACGAAAATGACCGGGAGATCGAGCTGGGTGCGGATGATATCCGCGGTCTCGATACCATCCAGATCGCCTTGAAGCTGGATGTCCATGAGCACGAGGTTAGGCTTCAACTCGCGGGCCTGGGCGATGGCTTCGTCGCCTGACATGGCGATGCCGCAGACGGTGTAGCCGGCGGATTCGAGACGGCGGCGGACGTCCAGGGCGACGAGCAATTCGTCTTCCACGAGGAGGAGCTTGGGGGAAGTCATGGGCGGGCAGCGGTGAGTCGGGCGGTGTTTTTGGGGATCAAAAACGGCTGTCCGTGCCGATGAAGGAGGGCGCAACACGTTGTTATCATGAAGGCATCATCGCACATCCCGACGCCCCGAGGCGTCACGAAGCTGTCACAAACCGTCACTGCGGAGGACGGGCCGCGCACGCTGGATATGAGCTTTCGCATCAGGCGCGGATGCGTCACGGTTGCGCGCGGCACACCTGGATGAGTACGTTACCCCGGATTTTGGTGATCGACGACGACGGCGCGATTCGCGCGAGCGTCGTACGTTGTTTGCAGGCGCCGGGCTATCGCGTGTTGGAGGCGGTCGATGGCGCGCAGGGAGTTGAGGTCGCGCTGAAGGAAAAGCCGGCGCTGATCATCATCGACGTGATGATGCCCAGGCTGGGCGGCCTCGAAGCGGTGGAGGAAATGCGACGACTCGGGATCAACGTGCCGGTGCTGATGCTGACCACACGGTCGGAGACGCCGGAGCGGGTGAAGGGCTTGATGGCGGGCGCTGACGATTATCTTGGGAAGCCATTTGATCGCGACGAGTTGCTCGCGCGAGTCCACGCGCTCTTGCGCAAGCATACGCGTCAGGCGCCGGCGAGCCGGGTGCTGCGGTTTGACGAATTAGTGGTCGATCTGGATCAGAAGACCGCGCGTCGCGGCGGGGAGGATGTGGCGCTCACTCGGACCGAGTATGCATTGCTCGAACTTTTTGCGGGAAATCTCGGCGGAGCGGTTTCGCGCGAGCAGATGCTCGATGCGGTCTGGGGGTACACGTATTTCCCCTCCACCCGGACGGTGGATACGCACATCTGGCGGTTGCGGAAAAAAATCGGCGACAGCGGCGAGAATCCTCGCTGGCTGAAACGCGTGCAGGGGCAGGGGTACGTCTTGAGTTGTTCGAACGGTTGAGAAACCGGCGGGCGCGCCGATGCAGCGCGTAACAACAATCACCTTGTCATCCACATACGCAGAATCGTCCACTACCTCCTCCGTAGCGCATGGCATCCTCTGAAAATTCCCCGGCCGTCCCTTCTGGCGAATGGATTATCGCGGGGCTGCTCGCGGGAAATCTTGCGTGGACGACGCTCTGCCTCGGCGGGGTGCGGGCGGAGACGATGGTGCTGAGCTGGGCGCTCACCGGGGTGACGCTCGCGTTGCAATTGGTGCTTTCGGCGTGGGCGGGCGAGCGTCCGCACGCGGCGGGTTTCTGGCTGTTGCCGTTTCTCGGATACGCGGCGATTAGCGTGCTGGCGGTTACGCCGGTGCCGTGGATCGGGAAACGCGACTGGCTCGGCTGGGCGCAGATGATCGCGGTCTTTTGGATGGCGCTCAACGGCCTGCGGCATCCGTGGCCGCGACTCGCGGTGCTGGGTACGGGCTTGGCGCTGGCGATTTTTGCGGTGGTGCTCGCCGCTTACCAACGGTTCATCGCACCGGACTGGTTGATGATGGACCGGACCCAAGTTGCTCAGTACATCGGCCGGGCGAGCGGCTGCTTCGGGAATCCCAATAACTTCGCGGCGCTGCTCGCGCTGGTCATCCCGCCGGTGCTTTCGCTGGCGTGGCAGCGTGGGGCGGGGGCGGTGCAGCGCATACTTTTTGGTTATCTCGCGCTGGTGTTGTTGTTCGGCATCGGCCTGACCATCAGCCGGGGCGGCTGGCTGGCGCTCGCACTCGCGCTGGCGTGCTGGCCGCTGTTTGCGCGCAGCCAGACGTGGGCATCGCGTATTCTGTTATCGGCGACGGCGCTGGGGGCGGTGCTCATGGTGGGGGCGGCGCTTTATTCGACTGTGCCGCTGGTGAAGGCGCGTCTCGACAGCCTTGCCGGAGATCGCGGCGAACGCTCGCGGCCGGTTCTTTGGGAGGCATCCGCGGAGCTTTTTAGCAGTGCGCCGGTGCTGGGCACGGGCGCGGGGAGTTTCAACACGCTGTTCGAACGGCACCGTCCGGAGCGGTTCAACGACGAGCCCCAGTGGACGCACAACGAGTACCTGAACACGTTGAGCGATTACGGGCTGGTGGGCTTTGTTTTATTTTTCGGCGCAGTTGCGATGGTGGCGTGGAAAGTGGCCGCGCGCGCGTCGGCTTCGCCGCCGATTGCCGAGGTCAACGTCGGGTGGCGGGCCCCGGACTTTACGCATGCAGTGAGTGTCGGGCTGCTCGCGTTTGCCGCGGCCAGTTTTGTGGACTTCCACCTGAAGATCCCGGCACTCGGGATGATGCTGGCGATTGCGGCAGCGGAGGTACTTCGACGTCACTGGCCGTCGCCTGCGGCGGGAAGCCCGGACCCGATGAAACAGCTTGGCGGGATCGTCGGGGCGGTGGGCGTGGTGGTGCTGACGCTGGCGGTGACGCTCCCGGCGTATCAGGCCGAGGCGTCGCGATATGCGGGCCGGCAGAAAATCGACGCGCTCGCCCTAAACCCGAATCCCACCTTGAACCAGCAAAAGGACGCGTTGACCGAGGCGCGCGCTCTTTTCGGGGAGGCCTTGGCGTTCGATGAGTCGAATGGCCAGGCGTGGGCGGATGCGGCGTATGCGTCGGCGCTTTGGTCGCACCTCGCGCCGAACAGCCAACGCGACTTGGGAAAAGAGGCGGAGCGCGCTGCCCGTCAGGCGCTTGCACATTCCGATGCCGTGCCGGAGTTCTGGATTCGGCTGGGCGTCGCGCTCGACATGCAGGGCAGATGGAATGAAGGCAGCGAAGCGTTTTTGAGGGCGCTGACCTTGGCTCCTGCCAACTCGCTGGTCTGGTACCACCAGGCATATCACCTCAGTCTAAATCCTAGGGCAAAAAAGCTCGCGGAAGTCGCGGTTGAGACCTGCTTGCGCCTTGACCCTGCCTACCTAGCTGCCAAATCTTTGCGACAACGCTTAAGTTCCGCTCCTTAGTGCCGTTTCGTTCTTACCCGTTTTTCTGCCCATGCTCCGCCACCTCAACCGTTGGTTTTTTGCCATCGCCCTTCTGTTCACCGCAACGGACGGAGCGTTTGCGCAACCGGCGGCAGGCGGAACAGCCGCGACCCAGCCGTCCGGACGCATCTTGGTGGCCCGCGTGACCGGCGAAGCGTTTGCGGTGAATCCGGCCGATGGACTGCGTTTCCCGGTGCGGAACGGATCCCTGCTCACGGAAGGCCAGGTCATCACGACAGGCGCTGGCGCGAGTGTACTGTTTGTTTTGTCCAACGGCGCCACGGTTTCTCTCGGAGCGGACTCGGTCTTGGCGCTTGAACAATTTTCCCAGCAGCCCTTCGGCGAATCGTACAAGATGAACGCGCTGACCGCCGAGCCCTCCACGTCCACGACGCGGCTCAATCTTGTGCGCGGCGAACTCATCTCCGACGTGAAGAAGCTCAATAAGGGCGCGGGCTCATCTTTTTCCATCAAAACGCCGGTCGGCGCCGCCGGTATTCGCGGGACCGCTTTCCGGATCGCGTTTCGCCCTGAAGGCGAGCGCGCCTCGTTCGCGCTGGTGATGCTCGAGGGCGTCATTGAGCAGACTTTTGGCAGTCGCAGCCGCCCCGTGATCGTTCCGCAGGGCAAGCAGGTCGTCGTAACGGGAATCGAATACAACGGCCGCACCGGCGAAGTCGGCGCGATCCCGTCTGTGGGCGAACCGACGGATGTGCCGGCTTCGGTGCAGGCGTCTTTGTTTCAACTCGTGCAACAGATGCTGACCACGGTTGGCTCCATGACGGTTTCCTCGTCTTCGACTGGCGCGAGCGCAGGATCTGGCGGAGCGGCGGGCGGCACGGCTACCGAAGCGGTGGCGCAAACGTCCGAGCCGACATCGCCGATTTCACCGTCGCCCGGGCCGCAGCTTCCGCCCGCCCGCACCTCGCCGACGGACGGACAGCCAAGGGGCTGATTGAGTGATTTCGGCGCGTGAGTGCCGGAGCACCGCAGCCGTGGAGAAGCGAAACGCACGCCGACGCGGTCGGCTCGCCGGCGATTTGATCCGCGAAGCAACTACGGACTGGCGCAGGCGCGAGGCGGCACCTACGTTCGCGCGTCGTGGCCCGGCCCAAGAAGCTAACATACCTCCGCTGGCTCCTGTTATTGCCCATCCCGGCGTTGTGGTGTGCGGCGCAGTTTCTCGGCTGGATTAATTTTTTGGAGCTCAAGTCGCTCGACTGGCGCTTCCGTTTTCGCGGTGAGATCGATGCGCCGGTGAAGGTGGCGTACGTCGATGTGGATTCGAAATCGATCACCGACATCGGCAATCAGCCGTGGGATCGGGCGTATTATGCCGAGGTATGCGCGGCGTTGTTGGCGGCGGGAAAAGCGAAGGCGGTGGGCGTCGATTATGTTTTCTCCGAGAAAGGAAAACCCGAGCTCGTGGATGAGACGAGGTTTTCCCAAGGCACGGACAAACTGAAACGGCTGCTCGACACCTATCCGCCCGTGCCGGTGGTCGTCGCGGCTGCCTATGCGGCAGCGGAGGATCGCGACATCAACGGCCGGCCGATCGTGCGCGAGTTGCCCGATGCGGACACACCGTCTGCGCAAGTGCTGCCACCGGAGCGGCCGGAATTCCGGGAAGGCGTGATCGTCAAACACGCGCCGATGATGGGATTGATCGATACGATCGACGGCGGAACGCGAAAAGTGCCGCTCTTCGCGAATACGCAGGACGGGCCGTTTTTCCATATGGGCGTGGAGCTGGCGCGTCTCTACTGGGGACTGCCGCGCGACGCCGCGAAAATCTCCAACGACAGGCTCGATCTCGTGCGCGGCGACGGCTTCGTACTCGCGAGTGTGCCACTCGAAAAGGGCCGCGATCTGGAGGTGAACTGGTTTTCGCGGTGGGATTCGCCCGAGCGCAATGTTCGGGCGAGTTTCTCTCACGTGCTCGTCGCTGGACAAATGTTGGGTTCGGAGAATGCCGAAGAGCGGGCGGCCGCGACGGAGTTTTTCCAGCGGTTCGACGGCGCGGTCGTCCTCATTGGTCCGGTGGATCCGCTGCTGCAAGATCTCGCGCCGACGCCGCTCGATCCGCATCCGGTGCCGCGCGTCGGGATTCACGGAAATCTGCTCAAGACGATCGTATCGGGAAAATACCTTCACCGGATTTCGCCGGCTGGCGTGGTTGGGATCGTGTTGGGACTGACGGCGGCGGTGTGCGCGCTGGTGCTGGCTTCGGGGCGTTGGGGCGCGGTGCGCAAGGTGGGCGCGGTTTTGTTGCTCGCCGGTTATGTGCTGGCGGCGTTTTGGATTTTCTCGCGGACGCACGCGGTGCTACCGCTGGTGGCTCCGCTCGGCGCAGCGTTTACGACGAGTTTCGCAGCATTGATCTGGCAACTGGTCGTCGAAGAGAAGCAGCGCGGGCGTATCAAGGGAATGTTTGGGACGTATGTGTCGCCCGAGCTGGTAAACCGGATGGTCGAGTCGGGCGAAGAACCGCGGCTCGGCGGCGTGGAGGCGCAGATCACGGCGTATTTCAGCGATATCGAAGGCTTCTCGACGTTCGCCGAGAAACTGCCGCCCGACCAGTTGGTGGAGTTGATGAATGAATACCTCACGGCCTGCACGGACATCGTGACGGCGCAGGGCGGCACGCTCGACAAGTACATCGGCGACGCGGTGGTGGCTATGTTCGGAGCGCCGGTGGAATTTGCCGATCATGCGTACCGCGCGTGCGTCGCGTCGCAGCTCGTGCAGCAGCGGCTGGATGAGTTGCGCAAGAGATGGACTTCGGCCGGATCGAAGTGGCCGGCGACGGTTGGGCATATGCACACGCGTATCGGTTTGAACAGCGGCGCGGCGGTCGTGGGTAACATGGGATCGCTGACCCGCTTCAACTACACGATGATGGGCGACACGGTGAATCTCGCGGCGCGGCTTGAGAGTGGCGCGCGTAGTTACGGCGCGGGCACGCTGGTGACGGAGGCGACGAAGAACGCCGCGGAGCTGGCGGGGGACCGGTGCGTGTTTCGTTTCCTTGACCGGATCGTGGTGAAGGGGCGTTCGCAACCGGTGCCGATTTTCGAGATTCTCGGACTGAAGGAGTCGGTCTCTGTGTCGACGCGTGAATGCGCGCAGCTGTTCGTCGAGGGTATGGAGAAATACCTGCGCCAGGATTGGGACGGGGCGATCGCGGCGTTCGAGCGTTCGGCGAAGCTGGAGCCGCGGCAGCCGGATGAGTTTACGGAGATCAATCCGTCGCTGCTGTACTTGCAGCGTTGCGCGGTGATGAAGCTGCAGCCGCCGCCGAAGGATTGGGATGGCGTGTTTGTGATGAAGACGAAGTGATGCGGGACCGGTGCGCGCGGACTTGTTGAACCGCTAATGGATTTCGCCAATGGCGAAATCTTATGAGTGCGGCTTCGGCTGATCGCCTTCGCTTTTGGGCGGAGGTGTCTGCTAATCGCAGAC
>CAMLSH010000006.1 GCA_946482625.1 uncultured Opitutaceae bacterium | reverse complement strand
TGGCCCGCGATGCTGCGCGTCTTGCCGGAAGCCGTCTGGGCCGGCCCTTGGCTGGTGCTCTTGGCGGGCTTCGCCGTCTTCCGCTTTTTCGACATCCTGAAACCGCTCGGCATCGCTAAATTGCAAAACCTCCCCGGCGGCTGGGGCGTGGTCGCCGACGACGCCGCAGCCGCAATCGCCACCTGCGCGACGCTTCACGGTGCGGCACTAGCGATAGCGCACTACGGCAGCTGAGTCCGCCTGAACGCCGCCCGCCTTCTCGAACACGACAGCGTAAACGTTGCCCCCAACCGGCTCAGAAGACGCAAAAGAGCGGCCCCTCTTTTTGCGTCTTCTGAGCCTTTTTGCGGCCAAGTCTTCTGCTTGAAAGGCCCTCAATCCTGCCGGCCGCAACTGAGCGCATCCCTTCCGTTTTGTGATTAATCACGTCCGCAACTTTTCAGGCCGCCGCCGTGTTCTCATTCATGCCGACCGGCATCATCCGATGAAAATCCTCCTCACCCTTCTGCTCTTCTCGCTGCTGCTCGCGCTCTGCTGGCCCCTCGCGTTTCTCGTGCTGTTGGCGTGGCCGATTCTCTGGCTGCTCTCGATCCCGTTTCGAATCGTCGGCGCGCTCCTTGAAGCGATCGTCGCACTGGTGACCGCCCTGCTCCTCCTTCCCGCCCGCCTGCTCGGCTACCGCGGTTGACTCGCTGCGAGGGCCGGACTCTACATCCGCGCCTTCGCAACCCGTCACTTTTTCAGCAAGAACCGCACGGCCGCGAAATACCCTTCGAGGCCGAGCCCCGTGATCACAGCGATGCACGCCGGTGCAGTTAGCGAGGTGTGGCGGAAATCTTCGCGTTTATAGATGTTCGAAATGTGAACTTCGATTGTCGGCAGATGCGCGCCGAGCAACGCATCGCGCAACGCCACGCTCGTGTGCGTGAATGCCCCGCCATTGATCACCACGCCGTCAAATTTCGCGTCGGCCAATGAGGCGATTTTATCGATGAGCGCGCCCTCGTGATTGGACTGAAAAAACTCCAGCTGCGCCTTCCCGCCGAACTCCGCGCGCACCATTTCCTCCAACTGCGCGAGCGTGGTCGAGCCATAGATCTCGGGTTCGCGTTTACCGAGCCGGTCGAGATTGGGGCCATTGAGAATCGCGATCTTTTTCATCGAAGGAGTTTTTCAGGAAAAACAGGAAAGCCCGCCGAAGGGCAGCAGAAATTTTAAAGCTCCCAGGTGGAGCGTGCCGTCCCGGCGCGCTGAGCGATGTCGAAGACCTTAAAACGCCGTCAGCGGACCCACGTCGCTCAACGCGCCGACGCCTCCCCCGGCCCCCACGCTTCAACTTACACTTTCCGCTTCAACCGGCGGCGCCTCACAGCGGATTGTCCGTCGCGATGAAGTCCCACGGCAGCCCGAACTTCTCCGCCAGCTCCGCCGCGAGCGCCTTCACACCGTGAACCTCCGTCGCATAGTGGCCGCACAGATAAAGATTCAGCTTCTGCTCCTGCGCCGTGTTGAACCATTCCTCGCGCAACTCGCCCGTGACGAGCGTATCCACATTCTCACGCGCGAGCTCCGGCACCGCGCTGTTGCCGCTGCCGCTACAGAACGCCACCGCCTTCGGCTCAGCCGAGCCACACTCGATCGCGATCACGCGCCCGTACAATTTCTCCAACCGCGCCCGCAACTGCGCTCGCTTTTCCCCATGCGCCGCGATCCAGCCAACCGGCTCGCCATCGCGCACCAAAAACGGCCGCTTCGCCTCCAGCCCCAATTGACGCGCCAGCAGCGCGTTGTTGCCCAACTCAGGATGCGCATCGAGCGGCAGGTGATTGGAATAAAGCGCGCAATTCCCGCGCATCAGCGTCGCCACGCGTTCGTACACCGGCCCGGTCAGCGGACGCGGCATGTCCCAATACATGCCGTGATGAACGATCATAAAATCCACGCCCGCCGCGACGGCTTTCTGAAACGGCACGAGCCCCGCATCCACCGCCGCACCGATCTTCGTGACGCGCCCGTCATTCGCGATCTGAAGTCCGTTAAATGCCCCCGGGGCATCCTTGAACGCACTGCGCCGAGTGCGCTCGTCGCAATAATTCACCAGCTCTTGAAGCGTTGCCATACGCGCCACTAGGCCGCGCCCGCCCGCGTGGGTCAATTCTCGCAGCAGCTCAAGCGCTGTCCCCAACCGCACGCTCCGTTCCGCCGGAGCAACGTCCATAGATAGCCCCGTTTACTTTTTCGCCAGCCGCCACGCCGCTTCCTGCGCGCGCGCGAACTCGTCCATCAGCCCCAGTTCCAGCGCAACGCGCAGCCGCAGCCGCACCGCCAACTCATTCTCGCTCCACTCCGCCGGTAACCGCGAAAGCGCAAGCCACGCATCACCCGTGCGCGTCGGTTTCTTCCCCATCGCCTCAACCGCTTCGCGCAACAAATCCGCCGGCTCCGTCGGCAGCGCGCCTTCGCCCGCCTCTTTCGCGACCAGTATCCGCGCCACCCCGACCATCAACGTGCTGCCCTTTTCCCGCACGAGCACTTCGTACAAACGATCCGGCTGCAGCCGCGGCTTCTGCGGACTCTTCAGCTGCTCCAGCGTCACCGGTGGCCGGACTTTTTCCGCCACGCGCGGTGGCGCCATCGGATCGGCCGAATCGACGACAGCGACGTCGTAGTCGGTTTCCGGACGCGACGCCCAAGTCACGACCGGATTGGTGAAACGGGTCACACCCACAGGCGACGTGATGCGCACATCGCCGCCCGCCGCGTTCGTCCCCGTCGGTGCCAGACTCGCGAGCTCGGCCAGCGGGACAGCCAGAAAATCGTCCAACGTTTCCCCGTGCAGCTTCGGCGTTTCCAAGCGCGTTTTCACCAGCCCGCTCACGTCTTCAACGCGTCCATCCGCAAAGACGATACGCACGCGCGAGCCAGCGGGAATTTTCAGCGTCTCCTCCACCGCAAACGTGCGAACCGACGACAACGACCGCGTGAACCACCCGCCACCCGCGCGACTGTCCGCAGCGAGCGGCACGACGTAAGCACCTGGCCGCTCAACGCCCCGTCTCACTTGTTTTCGCCAGAGCCACAGACCGGCCACGCATAGCACCACCGCTGCGCCCAGACATGCCCAAACCAAACGCGGCGCGCGGGAAGCAGTGGAGTGATTCGTCATGAAGAAAGATTCGTCGGAGGCTGCTCAAGAGACCCGCCGACGCAAAACTTGCTCAAACTTTTTCGGCCGACTCCGCGCACATCGACTCGCGAAATCCGCTCCACAATCACCCACCCCTTCCGCGCCCGTTCGCGGCGTCTTCGCTATCGCCTTTTCCGACCCGCCACCCACTCTCCCCGCCCCATGAGCAGTGTAGTGACCGACTCCTTGATCGATTGGGTGGCCCGCGCCGCCGAAAACCTCGAAAATCGTCCCTCGTGGGACGACTATTTCATGGCCACCGCGCTGTTGCTTTCCACGCGCTCGCCCTGCGAACGCCTTCACGTCGGCTGCCTCATCGTGAGCGGCGGCGAGCGCAAAAACCGCATCGTTGCCGCCGGCTACAACGGCTTTCTCCCGGGCACGCCCCACGTTTCCCGCGTGCGCGACGGCCACGAACAGGGAACGGTTCACGCCGAACAAAACGCCATCGCCGACGCCGCCCGCCGCGGCAGCCCCGTGGAAGGCTGCATCGCCTACGTCACCCATTTCCCCTGCATCAATTGCGCGAAAATCATGGCGGCTGCCGGCATTGCGGAAATCCGTTATCGAGGCGATTATCACAACGACCCGCTGGTCGAGCCTCTCCTCACCGAGTCGGGCGTGAAAGTGACCCACCTCACCTGACCGACCTCCCTCGTAACGCACGATGCGCGAACAGTCCCAATCCGACTCCACCGCCCTCGCCGGCGCCCTGCTCCTCGCGCACCCTTCGCTAAAGGACGACAACTTCCGCCGCGCCGTCGTCCTGCTCTCGGCCCATGACGAAAAAGGCGCCATGGGCATCGTTCTCAACCGCCCTCTCGGCAAACGCCTCGGTCAGCTCAACGCCGAATTCGCCCTCAGCCCGCTTTCGTCCGTACCCATTTTCCAGGGAGGCCCCGTCGAAACCGACCGCCTCCTGCTCTGTGCTTGGCGCTTCAATCCCGAAGGAACCGGCTTCCAGCTCATGTTTGGCATCGACCCGCAGAAAGCCCTTGAACTGCAGGCGGAGGACGGGATGCACCTGCGCGCTTTCCTCGGCTACGCCGGTTGGACGGGTGGCCAGTTGGAGAAAGAGCTCAGTCAAAACACGTGGGTCGTCAGTCCGCTCATGGCAGACGTTCTCGATCTCGCGCAGGATGAAACGCTCTGGCGCGCCATCCTCAGCAACATCGACTACGAATGGAAAATCCTCGCCGGCGAACCCGACGACCCGAGCCGGAATTGATCGCCACGGCGGACGGCCCCACCTTCGCCCCCGTGTCCACCCGCCCGTTTGACATCGCCGTCCGAGTGCCACTTAAGTGGCACTCATGAAAATTGAGCTCGTCACCACGCTCAAACGCCGGGCCACCGAGATCATTTCCGATCTCCAGACGGATAAGGATCCCATCCTCATCACCCAACACGGACTACCCGCTGCCTATCTGGTCGATGTCTCGACCTATGAAGAGCTCCAACGCCGCCTTTCCGTACTCGAAGGAATCGCGCTTGGCGAACAAGCCGTCCGCGATGGACGCACCGTTGCTCAGAAAGACGCCAAGAAACGCCTGTCCAAATGGCTAAGTTGATCTGGACTGAGCCCGCCCTCGCCCAACTCGAAGCGATCCTCAACTACATTGCCCTCGACAAACCCGAAGCCGCCCAAGTCGTCGCCCGCCGCATTTTCAAAACAACCGACCACCTCGAAACCTTCGTCCGCCTGGGCCGGCCAATTCCGGAGCTGCCTCACCCCAACTATCGCCAAGTCTGGATAAAACCGTGCTGGATCTACTACCGGATCGACGGCAACCGCCTCGTAGTCCTCCACGTCCGCCGCGCCGAAAAACTCCTGCTGATCAGCGATATCTTGCAGGATTGATTGTCCGACAACCGCTTCGCATGAGCGGCCCGTCACACTTCCCCAAAATTCCGTTTGACACTCCCTCTCGCGAACGGTGTTTTCACCCCTTTTATGAAAGTTGTCTCCTCCATCAAATCTGCGAAGAAGCGTCATCCGGCGTGCCAAGTCGTCCGCCGTCGCGGCAAGATTTACGTGATCAACAAAGTCGAACCCCGCTACAAAGCGCGTCAGGGTTGATTTTCTAACCTCTATTTTTCCCACCGTGAAAGCCGAAGGCCATCCCACTCTCAACAACGTTTGCTTCCTCGACGTAGGCACCGGCAAACGCTTCCTCACCAAGTCCACCATGAAGTCTGCTCGTAAAGAGAAGATCGACGGTGAGGACTACTTCGTCGTCGTTCGCGACGTGACGATGGATTCGCACCCCGCCTACACCGGCGAAAAGCGCATCGTCGACACCGCCGGCCGCGTCGAAAAGTTCACCACCAAGTTCAAGCGTGGTGGCGGCAAAGCTGCCAAGTAAACGTCTCTCAACCCCTTTCCCAAACCCTCCCCGCAACGGGAGGGTTTTTTATTTTCCCGCTTGGGCGACAAGCAGGCCGCCGTACGCCCGGTTCCCACCGGAATCGAGTTCCTTCATTCGAACCCGCAGTTGCCAACCGTCGTCACACCGCCCAGCTCTTACCTTTCGATCATCCACCGTGTCCGCCGCCGTGCCCGATCCTGTTTCCGTCAACTCCATGTTCGCCCGCATCGCCCGTCGCTACGACGTGGCGAACCACCTGCTGAGCGGGTGCATGGACTTCAGGTGGCGCCGTAAACTCGTGGCCGCCGTGCAACGCGCCAACCCACGCGACATCCTCGATCTCGCCACCGGCAGCGGTGACGTCGCCTTCGCCCTCGGCGACAAACTCGCGCCATCCGTCGCGATCACCGGCATGGATTTCTGTCAGCCGATGCTCGACGAGGCGGAGATCAAAAAACGACTGAGCCGCCGCTACGAAAACATTACCTTCCGCCACGGCGACGGGCTCGCACTCCCCTTGCCCGACGCCTGCGTCGATGCCGTCACAATCTCCTTCGGCCTGCGCAACATGGCCGACCGCCACAAAGCCCTCACCGAGATGCACCGCGTGCTCCGTCCCGGCGGCCGGTTGTTCGTCCTGGAGTTTTCGCAACCCGCCCGCTGGTTCCGCCCGTTCTATTTCTTCTACCTCCGCCACATGCTTCCGCTGATCGCCGGCGGCATCACGGGCGATCGCGCGGCCTACGTCTACCTCAACGAAACCATCGAACAGTTTCCGGGTCGCGAGGCCCTCTCCGCCGAAATCCGCGCCGCCGGATTCTCCGCCATCGAAGCGCGCGGGCTCACGCTCGGCAGCGTCGCTTTGCACGAGGCAAAAAAGTAACAGTATTCAAGACTTCGCGACCAGCGGGGTCTCCCAGCGCGACGGTTGCGCCCACACCGCTTCGAAACCCGGCACTTCGAGCCGCACCCGCGGCGGCTGGCCGGTCCAGGTCCCGTCGATCCTCACGAACCAATGCCGGTCCCTCCGGCTGAAAATCACGCTCAGCGGCCCCCAGACCGTTGTCGTCGGGCCGTAGGAAAACTGGTCGCTCTTCTCGAACCAAGCCGCCGGCACGCCCGCGCCGACGACCAGATGATCGGCCTCCTCGCGCACAAAAAGCGCCCGGATCATCAAGATCCACTCCGCGGCCGCCCACGCGTGCTGCCCATCGCCCATGCAACCGCCGGCTGTGCGAGGATGAATCGCCTCCGGCCAGTGTCCGGTCGGCGACGCGTGTTTCGCCACCGACTCCACCAATTCAAGGTAGCGTGGATCGCCATGACGCAAAAACGTCTGCGCCAGCGCCAGCGTGAGATAAGCGTTCACACCCGAGTGAATGATATCCTGAAAAAATCCGCCGTCGTGCCGGCAGTTTTCCCATAGCCACTCAGCGGTCTTCACGAAGTTGCCCAGACCGGCCTCATCGAGGTGCAACGGATAATCCGCGACCAGCGACCCGATGGCGCCGGCATCCATTCGCCGATAAGGCGACGCCGGCATTCCCGAATGGCTCACACTCGGCGGAATCGCCGCCAGACTCTTGCTCACGTCGTCCCAAAACGCGCTCGCCTCGTGCGTGTGGTGCGCCGCGCGCTCGATGTCGCCACGGCGCTCATACATCGCCGCGATCGCCTTCAATCCGGCGATTCCCCAAAAATCGTCCCAATAATAATAGTCGTTCGGTCCCAGATGCTCGGCACTGAACCCAGGGGGCAGCAGCCCGGTGTGCCGGCCACCTTTCGACTTCGCTCGCTTGCGAGGGAGCCACTGCGCCCCGCGCTCGAATGAGCGCATCAATTCCGTCGAAAGCAGCGAACCGGTCGTTCGCTCCAGACGATCCGCGATCCACAGCACCTGCCCATTCGCATCCCACTCGCCTTCCTGCGAATGAAAATACCCGTCGCGTCGCTGCCTCGCGGGAAACTTTTCCAACGCGCGCCGCGCTCGCGCGTGTAGATTTGCAGCCAACAGCCCGTTCATGATCAGACAGGCATCGCGAAACCAAAACCGGCGGTACGTGTAGGGGCCCGGATAAATCTCGCCGGGCGAAAGCAACACCAGGGTGCGCAAGGCCGATTCGTGCAGAAAAACCCAATCCGCCTGCGGGGCGTCGAGTACAGGCGTGCCAGCGAGCGCATCGCTCCACGTTACGAGCACCGGCGGAGCTGTCTTTTCCGCGACCAGCGGCATCGAAGCCGTCACCACCCGCGGCTCGTTCGCGAGCACGGGGTAAATCACACCCGCGGTCGCCAAGCCGGCCGGGCACTTCACGTGCGTGGACTCGATCGAGTCCGGCGTATCCGCGTCGCGGAGCCGCGCCGAAAGATCCCCGCGCTCGAATGTGGAAAAAGCCCAACGCGCCGGCGTGTCGTCCAGTCTCACCGGCGGCGCGGCGCCCACGGCGAGACGGCCATCCGGTGTCCGCTGGATCTCGTCGATAAAACTGACGCCCTCGGGATTCGCCGGGCGCACCGCCAGCACCAGCCGTCCGCCGGCACCTAGGCTTGCGATCTTCGCCTGCAGCTTCAGCTCCGGCCGGCCGTCGCTCGCCAGTTCAACCCACGCGCGGCTCTCCAGCTCCAGCCCTTCACGACCAACGATCGTGATGACCTCCAGTCCCCGCTCAAATTCCAGCCGCTGCTGCGCCGACTTTGTCTGCGAGGGATAAAAAGGCTCCCCGTCGTCCGGGATGAACCACCAGTCGAGCGACCAGCGATCTTCCCGCGGCGTCACCATGCCGCGCGGATCAACGACCGGAAATGTCTCCAGCCCCGGAACCCCGACCGCGCTCCAGTTGCGATGCGTGAGATTGACGTGACTGAAGGAGAACGCGCGCGGCAAAAACGAGTCGTCTCCCGGGTCGAACTGGCGCGCGATCCAGTACGGCCAGACCCAATCGAGATTATTTTGGATGACCTTGGTGTTGATCAGTCCACGCGCATGAAAAACCACTCCCGCGCGGATGAGCTCGATCGGTTCCTGGACCTCCGACGGCTGCGAAAACTGCCTCAGCCGCGCGAGAAACTCGAACGGGTCCAGGAATCCTTTTGAGCGGGCGGCGCGCCGAAGGAGGTAACGCCAGGGGAGCCATGAGTGCATAGGAAGAGGTTAGTCAGACGAGGCGTTGCCGCCACTTCCCCAAGCGCATTCCTGCCCAAGGGGATCGGCGTTGTCGGGCCGGCGAGCGGGTATCGGATAGCTCGCGACAAACACATCGCCTCCGCTTGGGAGAACGCGTTGCGCCACGATCCTTGGGCCCGCCGGTCAGGACTGGAGTTTGGCCGCGAGATCGCTCGCCGCCGTGGTCATGCGCTGCCACGCGGTGTTGAGTTCGGCCTTCACTGAATTCCACGTTTCTTCGGTCGCGTTATCGAGTGCTTCGATTTTTTGAGCGAGCACGGCGCGCGCTTCGCTCACTTCCTTGTGCGCCGCCGCAACTGCTGGACGCGCCTCGTCCGTCACGGCGTCTTTTTTCGCCGTCCATTCAAGAATCTTGGCGTCGAGCGAAGCCTCCGCGGATCTCATGCGTTCGCGCACCGCCTCGCGTTGCTTGAACGTGGCATCTTTGGATTTTTCCCACGCGTCGCTGACCGCCTCCCTCACCGTGACCGCCGCGGTTCTGGCCGATTCTTTCGTCGTCTGCCACGCCTCCTTCGCAGGAGCGGAAGGCTGGCTCGCTTCAGGTGGTGCCGCGACTGCGGTAGTGGCCGCGGTCGTACAACCAACCAAAATGAGCGCGGAGCCCAGAAAGACAGAGGCGAAACGCGGGGAACGATGAGCGAGCGAGGTTTTCGTTTTCATAGAGAGAGGAGCTGCATGCCTACTCGCTTCCTCCATGCCATCCGGCCGCCGTGTCGATGAGATCACTGAGGACAAACAGGTTAAGGCACCGCCACGAACGTCGCTACGGGTGGAGAAGTCGCTGCCTCAGCAAAATGCAGTGCTTCGGTTTGCGCGCGGCATGCACAATGCAGATCCGCGCCGGCACCTACCGCCCTCGTCGCCAGCCGCCACGAAGGAGTCTCCGTTTTCCGTCAGGCCGCTAAGCGATCGGCAACGTGATCCAGAAAGCAGCGCCTTTTCCCGGCTCAGAACGGCAGTCGATGGTCCCGTTCATTCCTTGGATCATGTCGCGTGCGATTGAGAGGCCTAATCCCGTACTCGATTCGCCGCCTGTCGGACGCGCGCTTAAGCGCCGGTACGGTTTGAACAGATCCTTGGCGTCTTCGACCGTGAGCCCCGGGCCCTCATCGCGCACAGTTACGCGGAGGCGCTCGGCCGCCGCCGGATCGATTTCGGCGTCGATGGTCACGGTCATCCCGGGCGGAGAAAACTTCACCGCGTTGGAAACGAGATTGCCCAACACTTGGCCGAGCGCGTGGAAATCCGCGCGCACCTCCGGCAAAGCGTCGAGCTTGCCGGTACAGATGATCCGCTGCTGCTTCGCGTGCGCGGACGCGAGATTCAGCCGCACCACCTGCGTGATCACTTCGCCCAGATCGATACTCTCGATCTGCAGTTCGCCCAGCTTTGCCTCGGCGGCGCTCCGTTCGAGCCGGTCCTGGATGAACTTCAAAAGTCCGTCGCAGGAATCCAGGATTGTATCGACAAGTTCGGCACGCGGATCCGGCGCTTTCAATCCCTCGTCACGCAGCATGTAGGCGCTGAACCGCATGGACGAAATCGGATTCTTAAGATCGTGGGCCACCGCGCTCATGAGCTCGTTTTTCTGGGTGATGATGCGCTTCAGTTCGTCACGAGTACGCTTCAGATCGACGTGCGTGCGCACGCGCGCGAGCAGTTCGGCCGTGTTGAACGGCTTGCTGATAAAATCCACCGCGCCTTCCGTCAGCGCCTTCGCGGCGATTTCCGCCTCGCTGGCCGCCGTGAGAAAAATCACCGGCAGATGCAGCGTGCGCGGGTCCACTTTGATGCGGCGGCACACCTCCATCCCGTCGATGCCCGGCATCATGAGATCGAGCAGCACGAGGTCGGGCAGCCGCGCCTGAAGACGCTCCAGCGCGCCCTCCCCGCTCGTCGCGATCAGTACCTCGTAACCTTCCCGCGTGAGGATTGCGCCGAGCAACTGCACGTTGCGCGCAACATCGTCCACCACGAGCACCACACCGCCGTATCCGGGGGCACCGCGATTCATGGAGCCACCTCCTGCCAGCGACGGTCGATCCCTGCCACCAATTCCGGAAATGCCTTCATGGTTTTCTCCTGTGCTTGGATGTCAAAGGCCTGCACCTCCGCAAGCAGCTTCCCGGCATATTCTGCCAGCGGCCCGCAGTCGGCGGCGTCGGCGGCATCGGCCAGCTCGCGCGCGAACGCCTCCGTCTCGCGAACGCCCATCGATTTCGAAAGCGAGGGCCATGTATTCTCTTCTAAATGACGCAACCGCTCCACCAGCTCGCGCCACCGGCCCGGCTGATCGGGCGCGGGTGCCGTCTCCAACGAAACGGGCAGCGGTGACGCCGTGTGCCGCGCGCCTTCCTTCGGCAGCAGGCGGGCCAGTTCGCCATAAAGCACATCGCGCGTCAGCGGCTTGCGCAGATAACCGTCGAAGATCGTGCGCAGGTTCATCTCCTCGGCGAGCAGACTGGACGCGGTAACCGCGATGATCGGGATCGACTGGAGCTCGGGGTGGCCCCGGATCGCGTTTCGCGCGGCGTGGCCGTCGATGTCAGGCATGCGCATATCCATGAGAATTACATCGGGCCTGAATTTTTTTGCCATCTCGATTCCTTCGAGCCCGCCATTCGCATAAAGCAACCGATGGCGAGACCCTTCGAAATAGCCGAACATGAGCTCCCGATTCAGGAGCACGTCGTCAATCACCAGAATCAAGCTGGGGCGCAAACGGTCCAGATCTTGGTCCGGGGCGGTTGCCCGCTCTTCATCCGGCAAGGCCGCGGAAATCCCTACGCGGCCGAACTCGAACAGGAAGGTCGATCCTCGCCCGGGCACGCTCTCCAACCGCACGCTTCCCTTAAGCAGATGCGTCAGCCGGCGCGTGATGCTCAAGCCAAGACCGGTGCCCACGGCTGCCTTCGTATCGCTTCCGCGGACCTGACGGAACGGTTCGAAAACGAGTTCGTGATGCTCCGGCGCGATGCCCACCCCGGTGTCGGTCACACTGAGAAAAAGCGTCACCGACGTCTCGTCCCCTTCCGTTAGCCGGCTCCACGCCCGGACGCCGATCGTCCCTTGATCGGTGAACTTCAGCGCGTTGCCGACCACGTTAAATAAAATCTGCCGCAGCCGCAGCGCGTCGAACATCACCGCCGGCGGCACCGAGGGATCGACAGTGAACTCCAGCTTCACGCCCCGCTCGGCCGCCTGCTGCTCGAAGATCGTCGAGATGCCGTGAAACACACTGCGCAACGACATCGGCTTCAGCGCGACATCGAGCCTGCCCGCCTCGATTTTCGAGAGATCGAGGATGTCGTTGATCAACGAGAGCAACGCCTTCCCGCTCGTGTTGATCGCCTCCACGTACTGGCGCTGTTTCGGCGTCGTCACGATGCCCCGTAGCAACTCCGCAAAACCGAGCACCGCGTTCAGCGGAGTGCGGATTTCGTGACTCATGTTGGCGAGAAATTCGCTCTTCTCACGGTCAGACTGCTCCGCCTTTTCTTTCGCGCGCAACAGCTCGGCCTCGCGCTTCAGCGCAGTGAACGCGCGACGCATGAACGCAAAGGAGTTGGTCCCCAACACCAGCGCCATGCCGCCCGAAATCACGATCATGAGCGCGGTCGTCCAGACTTCGCGGCGCATGTTTTCGCGGCCTTGGTCGAGCAAGGCGGTTTCCTCCGCGTGCATCACCCGCACAAGCGCGTCGATCTCCGCCATTTGCCGGAGTCCCGCCGCATTCGTCGGCGCCTCCTCACGCGTCACGTATATTTCCACGCTTTTGCGCAGAGCGGATAAACGCAACTCGACCAGACGGCTGAGCTCTTCGCATCGCTCCAGCTGCCGTCGGCTTCCCGCCACCATCGCCCGCAATTCCGCGAGATTTTTCCGGACAGCCGCTTCCGACTTAAAATAAGAGTCGCGATACACAGTGGCGCCGCTGATCAGGAAAGCTCGTTGATCGAGCTCCGCATCTTTGATCAACGAGGCCGCGTGGCTGGTCATCTCCATCACCCGATACGTGTGATTGACCCACTGAACGCTGTTGAATGTCCGCCATCCCGTCCAAAGTCCTGTGACCACGGAGAGAACTAGCAACAACGCCGCGACGCCGAGCAAACCGGCATGCCAGAGACGAAGGATGGTGTTCTTCATAAAATCCCCGGGGGTCGTCCCGGATACGTCCGAGTACGAAACAGGCGGACGAGTTGTCTACCACTTCCTCACGGGAATTTAAATATGACAGCACTCCGCTTCTGGACGGAGCACTGCAAATCGCTCTGCGCCTCTCGTCTCCGCGCTAACCTGAGCGGAAGATCGCTGAAAAGGAACGTGCTTTCCGTTTGAAAAAGTCAGCACTACGCCGCGGTGTCCGCACGCTTGTTCACGCCTTGCGCGAACCATCCGCCGTTAGCCACTTTCGTGAGCCGTTGATCGACGTTTCCCGCGTGCCGCGCGAGATCGCCGAAAATATCAGCCACACGATCTTCGCCGAGCACCTTGGCGAACTGCCGCGCCGTCCCGTATCCGGCGATCTGATAATGCGCGATGCGTTGCGCGTTCGCGATCAACGCCGCGTCGATCACGTACGGATCGCCATATTTCGTAACCGTCCCTTTAGCCTCCCGGATCAAACCGCGCATCGCCTCGCACGTGACACCCGTGGGGTCCACGTTCATGTGGGTGCACGCGTGCTCCAGCCAGCTCAGGTTCGCATCGACGAGTTCGCTGATATCGACGAGCTCTTTGCGCAGTTCCTCATCGGTCGCACTGCTGAGCATGCTGGGGAGGATGGAGCGGTATTGCGTCTCGGCGTTGTAAAGGTCTCGGGTCTGTTCGATCAGGAGATCTTTGAGCGTGTTGAGCGAAGAGGAGGGCATGACTACGGATGATTACGTTGTGGGTTGGTCAGTAACCGGCATTCGTTTTTAAGCGGCGGCCGACGCGGTTTCCCGCTGGCGCGGGCGCGCGGCGACCGCGTTCAGAGTGAGCTCGAACCCAATCCACTCGCGCGCCCACGCTTGCACGTGGCCCGCGAGCCGGTTGAGCCGTAAACGCTTCGCCGAGTCGGCGATCGATGAGCAATACATCTCCATGTACCGCGCGGCGCGACGGATCGCGCTGATCGCCGTCGCCCCGTTGACTCGCCCGGTCATGGTTTGGACACGCACTTCCGCGAGCACCCCGCCCGATGCGATGCGTTGCTCCGCGGGACCGGAAAGCGAAACACCGGCGTCGGCCATCAACGCCTCGATCGGCGCAAACGCCGCCGCGTTCATCTGCGAAACGAGCCGCGCCAGCGAATCGAGATCGTACGAGTCGATCTCCTGCGACAGACGTTGCATGTCCTTCTCCAACGCGAGCGCACTGGCTCGCAATGCGCGGAGGTCGTCGGCCAGAAGTTTAAGGAGCGCTTTTTCGCGAATCATGGAGAGGTGATTTTGAGGCAAATGGGAAAGGGTGGCGAAACGAGTGCGCTCGTTTCGCACTCCGCGTGCCAGCCGTTTGAATACAGATTTAAACGCATGCACTCAAAAGACTAACGAAGATATTCCGCCGCGTTGCCACCGGCGGCTCCTTTCGTAGGCTGCAAAGCGCAGCAGACCCGATTCCACCCTGAATGCACTTTGCACCTGCACACGCCGCTTCAACCCACCCGCTAACCGCGCGCCAAAAATCTCCCGGGAGGAATCCCCCGTTCGCCCGTCGCTGGCAGAGTTCGTGCGAAACAGGCTGATCATGCCTCCTCCTTCCTCAGCCCTTCTCATGCGTCGCCGGATCACCGCCATCGTGGTGGTTGTCAGCATCGCCGCGCTCTTCGCAGCCATCACGCATTTCGGCGGCGGCGCGCGTTGGAAAGAATGGATGGAAGCGATGCCCCCTCTTCCGCTTCTGATCTGTTTCGCCGTCCTGCCGCTCACGGGATTTCCGGTCACCTTGCTGCTGCTCGCCGTGGGCGCCCGATTTGGTTTCTGGCCCGGCCTGGCCGCAACCGCCGCCACCACCGCGATCCATCTCCTAGCGAGTTATCCGCTCGCCGGCCTCGTGCGCCGCCCGGTCACTCTATTGCTCTCCAAGGCCGGATGGCGTCTGCCGCAACTGGACCGCGGAGCCGCATGGCCGTTCTCCACCTGGCTCGCGCTCGCGCCGGGTCTTTCGTACGCACTTAAAAACTACACCCCACCCTTGGCCGGCGTGCCGTTCACGATCTACTTCCTGACATACTTTCCCGTTCACATGGCAACGTCGGTGCTCGGCCTGCTCCTCGGCGGCGCGACCATGAACTTCTCCTGGCCCATGGCCGCTGGCGTGCTCGTCTACGCAATCGTCATGGGCGTTCTGACCAAAATTCTCGCCGACCGTCTGCGGAAACGTTCCAAGGCCGCCGCCGACACCGCAGAGGTCCCCGTCGATTCCGCCTCCACGAACGCCGTTTAAAACCGCCGGCTCCCATGCAGAAAATCCAGATCAACCATCACACGCGCTACGCCTACTCGGCCCCGGTCACACTCGGGCCACACCGCCTTTTCGTCCGACCGCGTGAGGGGCACGACCTGCTCGTCGCCGGCTCCACACTCGAAATAAATCCGACGCCCGCGTCCGTCACCTGGCATCGCGATGTCCACGGGAACTCCGTGGCGACCGTCACGTTTTCCGAACCCGCCGACTCGCTCTCGATTCTCAGCGGGGTCACCGTCGAACACTACGACGAGCAGCCGCTGGATTTTGCGATCGAGGAACGCGCCGCAAAATTCCCCTTTCTGTTCACCCCCGCCGAGCGCATCGAGCTACTGCCCTACCTCACGCCCTCCTACCCGGAGGATCAGACGCAACTCGAAACCTGGACCCAGCGTTTCTGGCAGGCGGGCGACATCGCCGAGACCTACGCACTTCTCGACGAGATCAACCGCGCGATTCCCCGCGAATTCACCTATGTGCGCCGCGACGAACCGGGCGTGCAACGCCCCTCGCAAACCATTTCCCTGCAAAGCGGCTCCTGCCGCGATTTTGCCACGTTGATGATCGAAGCCTGCCGGTTCCTCGGCCTGCCGGCGCGGTTTGTCAGCGGGTATTCATCCACCGAGGACATCCCCGCCGCGCTTGGTTCCACTCACGCATGGGCGGAGGTTTATCTCCCCGGCGCCGGCTGGAAGGGCTTCGACAGCACTGGCGGCGTCATCACCGGCTCCAACCACATCGCCGTCGCCGTCGGACGCGACCCCGAATCGCTCCCGCCGATCGCGGGCACATTCACCGCACCTCCGGACCAGATCGTGACCTCCACGATGGACGTGAGCGTCGAGGTCAAACGCCTGGAGTAGCCGCGAGCGATGCCTCTCCTACGCGCGTGCCGGAGGGGACATGCGGCGTCGCGAGCAATTTCAAATCGGCCGCCAGCGGCAGGTGGTCCGACGCGACCCGTGTAAGATCGTCCACCGGCACACGCACGCCGCACACCTCGAAGTGGCTGGAGACGAAAATATGATCGATCCGCCGCAGGGGCCACCGCGCAGGAAACGTTCGCTGCGCCGTATGTCCGGGCGCATGCGCCTGCACATCGTGGAGTTTCCCCGAGATCTGCCGATAAGCCGCAGACCCGGGCGGGAAATTCATGTCACCACACAAAACCACTGGTTGGTCCGTTCCGATTCCCCCGAGCCATTTCGGCTCCAGCAAATGCGCCACTTGCGACGCCTGCTCCGCCGCGCCGAGACCGAGATGCGTAGACAACAACTGCACCTCCTGCCCGAGCCACGGCACCGTCACCCATAACGCCTCCCGCGGCTCCGCCCGGTTTCGTCCCCCCTTCGGCAACACCGCCCGCCGCAGCAGCCGGATCGGTTCCCGCGACAGCACGCCGTGCCCGTATTGGGAATCCCCTGACGTCACCGCCGGACAGAAATAGGCATGCATGCCCAGGATCTCCGCGATCAACGCGAGTTGATCCTCGCCGCGCGTCCGCGCATGCCCGCTGTCGAGTTCCTGCAGTGCCACCACATCGGCATCCAGCCGCTCCAACACCCGGGCGATCCGCGTCGGCGACACACGCCCGTCCCCGCCGAGGCAACGGTGGACGTTGTACGTGACGACCCGTTTCGAAATCCCCAAGGCAACCGGCTCGCGCCGCTGAATCGCTACGACAGCCCCCGTCTCGGAGCGATTGAGCAGACGCAACGCCGCTGATCGCAACGCGGCCGGCCGGATAAATTTCCGCGCCTCCTCCGGCAGCCAGACATTCGCCGGCAGCATCGCAAACGCCTGCGCCTCCGAAGCCGTGGGGCCTGCATGCGAGCCGTTTTCTTGTGCGAACGTCCAGCACTCTCCTTTGGTTCCCCAGCCCAGAACGATCAGATCCCCGGCATGCGGGCAGTGACAGAGCCGCACCAGGTCCTTCGCGATCTCACTCCGCAACGGCTCGTCGCAAGGAAGACCATCCGGCAGATCCGGCAGCACCTGTTCTCCGCCCGCGTGCAGCCAGTCCACCCGGCCGTCGTCGCGGCGTAACAACACGCCCCCTACGCCGTCCCGCACCAGCGCCGCCGCCAGCCGCCGGGTCTCCGCCGCTCCGATGTCGCGCCCGAAATACACGTTTCCCACTGGTCCGAGCGCCGCCACCGCAAACTCCTCCTTCTCGAAAGCGCTCAGCTTTGCCTCCGCGCGGTGCATCGCCTCGCGCCGCGCCGCACTGGGACCGCCCAGCCAGTGACCCGGCGACGGCGTCCGCTGCGGGCGGGGGTTTTTGTGCTCCTTCACCGCCTCCTGATTGTGCCAGTGTTTTCGCACCAGACCCTCCAGTCCGTGCGTGATCTCGTCCTCCAACGCCTTCGCCCGCACCTGCCCGTGATCGCTGAAGATCCAGACTTCATAATCGCGCCGGCCGGACCGCCGGGCGGCGCCGTGAAGCTCGCGAATCGCCCGGTCGATGCCCTTGAGCGTCCAATGCGCAAACGCCGAATCCGGTCCACGCCGGTGCGACTGCTCGTCGTATCCGAGAAAGTTTACGTGCACGATCGGCAGCCCGCGGGTCACATCGATCCGCGCTCCCAGTGTCACCATTTCGCGCAGCCCCACACAGACAAAAACCCGGGCTAACAAAAAAAAGATCTCACGCTTCAAGCTTCGCCCTTGCTGAAACACCCCGCGAAACGCGTCGAAGACACCGATCGCGATCTCCAGCAGCAACAGCGCGATCAATCGCAAGAACGCCCCGAAGTGGAGAAACCCAAACGTCAGGATCGTGCGGAGTTTCCCCGTCCGCCACATGTCGCCAAGCCCGATGCTCGCCCCGCAAAAGTGACTCTCCTCCTGCGCGGCGCCCCCTGTGTAGATGTTGCTCCACGAGCTGCCGCCCGTCAGCAGCCCCGGCGCCATTTCCCGCAGATCGGCTTCGATGCGTTTCGCCCAATCGGGATGCATCATCACACCGATCTCGCCTTCACGCTTGTCGAGGAAACTGAATCCCGGCACCGCACCTGGCACTCCATAATACAACTCTGCCTGCACCGCCGGCGTGCTTGAGGGCATGCCCGGATAAAACGTATGGAGGTGATATCCTCGCTTGAGCAGCCGCCGCAGAAACGGCATCCGGCCGCGCGCCACCGCCCGTTCGAGTTGTTCGCGCGCAAGCCCGTCGATCTGGATCAACAGCAGTCCGTGCGCGTGTGGCTCGTCCGCAGTGACGCCGAGACGCAGACCCCGGACAGCCCATTCGTTGCGGCTAAATCGGCGGCGCCAGCGCCACCACGCGGCTTCGATGCTGGTAATCATGGCGGCGATCAGGAAGACGCAGGTTGCGAAAGCGGCGCGGTCGCGGCTTTGACGGCAGCACCGAATTTGTCGGCCACCAGTTGTGCCTCCACCGCGATCCTCTCCCGGGCGCGATCCCACAAGGTGTGTTCCTCGTCGCGGGGCACGTCACGACGATGGGCGGCGAGAACCTCGCGATAAAACTCCAACGCACGCGCCGAGGTGACTGCACGGTCAAAGTCCGCCGCCCGCGCCCGCGCCGCTTCGCCGAGCGTTTTCCTCAACGCGGCGTCACGAATCAAAGCGTTCAACGCACGGGAAAATTCCATCGCCGTCGCATCGGCGGCGAGCAGCCGGCCGTTTTCCTTGTCGCGTACGATCTCGCGGGCGCCGGTCGCATCCAAGGCCACCACCGGATTCCCCGCCGCCATGGCCTCGGCAAGGACCATGCCCTGGGTCTCACTCTGTGATGAAAACGCAAATACGTCCATCGCCGCGTACGCGTCGTTCAATTCCTTTCCGGTGAGTTTCCCCGCAAAGCGCACCCGCGTTCCAACTCCGTGTCCGGTCATTATCTTCTCGATTTCGTCGCGCGAGGGACCTTCCCCGACGACCAGCAGCCATGCGTTTTTCTCCCGCTTCAGCGAACGCGCGACACCCTCGGCGAGAAACGCCAGGTTCTTCTCCGGCGCGAGACGACCGAGATGTCCGACCACGACCGCACCGTCCGGAATTTCCCAGCGCTTCCGCCCCCGCGCGCGATTTCCCGACGCCAGCTCCTGGGTGTCGATTCCCGTTGGCACCACTCGGATGGGCGTCGTCACCCCGCGAGCCGCCAGTAACGCAGCGATGCTCTCGCTCGGAGCGATCACCCCGTGGCAGCGATTGGCGAAACGCGTGGAGAGCTCGATGACGAATTCCTTCAGCCGCGGCGAATCGAATGGCACGTAATGCGTGTATTGTTCGTAGAGCGTGTGGTGCGTGAAAATCACAGGTGCTCCCGTTGTCGCCGCCACGCGCAGCGCGGTGTCGCCCAAAAGAAACGGGTGATGCGCGTGAAGGATGTCCGGCTTGAAGCGGAGAATGCGATCCATCGATTCCGTGCCGAGCGGAAGACTCACCGAGAAGTCGCTGCCGTTGAAATTCTGCAGCGCAGGTACGCGTTCGACCGAACGTTCGATATGCGGTGGAGCCGATCCCTCCGGAAACTCGGGAGCGATCACAATCACCCGCTGGCGAAGCCGCCGATAATCTTCCAAAAATGTCTGCACGGATTTCGCGACGCCCCCTACGTGCGGAAGGAAGGTGTTGGTGAAGAAACAAATTTTCATGGGATTGATTCCTCTCACTCTCACAATGCGTGCCAGCGGCGTGAATGCCGGCGCCCCCGAGGAAGGCGCGCAATCAGCCTATCCAGTTTCCTGCGATTTGCAGGCGGCTCAAAAAGCCTGCACCTGCGGAATGCACGTCGGACGTCTCGGCTACGCGTTCGCGACACACTCCTGCGACCGGCGGCAGAAAATCGATAGTCCCCTTACACAAGGGCAGCCGAAAAAAATCCGGCTCGGATTCTGGTAACATCATGTCGTGAAAATTCCTCCCTCTTTTCATGACGACGAGTTCGCGCGGGCACCCCGCAACTTTTGGCGTTTCTGGGCAGAAGCCCTGCGCACCTTCTGGCAAATAATCCGCACAGATTGGCAACTACAGGGCGCTTCTACTCGCGGCACCGCCCCTGCTGAGAACTCAGCCCGTGAACAAATGCGTTTCATGTACGCAAAACTCATCATCCGCCGACAGTGTTCTGTCCGGCTGCCGAGTGCTTCGCGACTTCACGTTACTGCACGAGGTCTCCGCCACCCTCGCTCAAGGTCTTGAACTCAGCGATGCGGTGCAGCCCATGTTTTCCAAGCTCACGGGCGCCGGGGGGTTAAGACGCGGCTTACTCGCCATCATTAACCGCGAGACCGGCGAGCTTTGTGTAGAAGAAATTGAAGAAGCGTCCCCAAGTCCGGTCCATCGTGTGATCGGAAAAATCGGCGAAGGTCTCCTCGGCGGGGTGACGGCGACGGGCACTCCGTTGATTCTGGCCGATATCGCCGTCGCCACCGCCAGCCTGAATCCTACCGAAACGTCGCTTTTCGCAGAGGCCATCGCTCTACACGAATCCCTGATCGCGCTACCCATTCGGCAAGGTCAGGAAATTTTGGGTACGCTCAGTTTTACGCGACTGTCCACGGTGTCGCCGCCTCTTGAGGTGGACGCCCGGTTTCTCACGTTGATCGCCGGCCAGGTCGGTCTCGCTGTGCATTTCCGCCAGATCGCAAAAGAGCGTATCGACTCACTCAGGCAGGAAAACGCCCAACTCCAGGATCAAATAAAACGTGGTCTCGTGCCACCTGGGATGATCGGGAAATCGTCCGCCATGCGCCTGGTTTATTTCCACGTAGACCAGGTGGCTGACAGCAAAACCACTGTGCTCATCCGAGGTGAAACGGGTGTCGGCAAGGAACGCATCGCTCAAGCGATCTGGCAGGGCGGATCTCGCAAAAACAAACCGTTCGTTCGGGTGAACTGCGCCGCCCTTCCCGAAAGCATCATCGAGAGCGAACTCTTCGGCCACGAGAAGGGCGCGTTCACCGGTGCGCTTGCGCTGCGCAAGGGTCGCTTCGAGCTCGCCCACACCGGCACGCTCTTCCTCGATGAGATCGGCGAGATCTCCCCCGCCACCCAGGCCAAGCTCCTGCGCGTCTTGCAGGAAGGAATCTTCGAACGCGTCGGCGGCATCCAACCGATCAAGGTCGATGTGCGCATCGTTACCGCGACCAACCGCAATCTCGAAGCAATGATCGAAGAGGGAAAATTCCGACTCGATCTCTATTATCGTATCAACGTTTTCCCTATCTATGTGCCGCCCCTCCGCGAGCGTCGCGGCGACCTCCTGGAACTCGCTGACTACTTTCTCGAAAAATATTCGCTGGAGAACCGCAAACGGGTTGTCCGCTTTTCCACCCCGGCGATCGACATGCTCATGTCTTACCACTGGCCGGGCAACGTCCGGGAACTCGAAAACATCATCGAGCGCGCCGTGTTGCTTTCCCAAGACGGCGTCATCCATGGGTTCCACCTGCCGCCCACGCTTCAAACCGGCGAAGCTTCCGGAACCGCCCCGCGCCAGACGCTTCAGTCTGCCCTCGATGCGATGGAGAAAGAAATGCTCATCGAAGCGCTCAAGACTCATCGCGGCATCATGGCGAAAGCTGCCCGTCAGCTCGGGCTCACCGAGCGTACCATCGGCCTCCGCGTGAAAGCCCACGGGATCGAGCCCCGACGATTTAGAATCGCAGGCGCCACCGACGCTTGACCGCCGCCTTCCAATAAACCGTCCACAAAAACACCGGTCTGTATTCGAATTCCAAATCCAACCGCGCGGCCTGGGCCGCCTTCTGACAGCGGGCCGCGACGCCTGCTAACTGTTGCCCACCGAACATCCGTCTCCTCCATGAAAATCGGCCGTGTTCTCATTTTCTCCTCCATCTGCTGGCTTCTATTTCACTCGGCCTCCGGCGCAGAGATCACCGTATTCGCCGCCGCCAGCCTCGCGGATGCATTGCAGGAAGTCGCGCCACTCTATACTCGCGCAACGGGAGATAGGCTGAGGTTCAATTTCGGCGGGTCTGGACTCCTCGCGCACCAGATCCGTGAAGGCGCCCCTGCCGACCTGTTTTTTTCTGCCGACAAAGCGCGCCTCGACGAACTCGAGAACGCGGCCCTCCTTCTTGCAGGCACACGCAGGCCCATCCTCGGCAACTCTCTCGTACTCATCGTGCCCGCCGACCGACCTGCTTTGGACGCTCCTACCAGCTTGGGCGGACCGACAATCCGCCGGCTCGCGCTGGGAGAGCCAGCGAGTGTGCCGGCCGGAACATACGCCAAAAGTTACCTCGAACGCATCGGCTTATGGGAAACCGCTACGCCCAAACTCGTCTTCACGGAAAACGTGCGCGCAGTTCTCACCGCGGTCGAAGCAGGTAATGCCGACGCCGGTTTTGTGTTCAAAACCGACGCACTTCGCTCCACCCGTGCCAAAATTGCCTTCGCCATTCCTTCGGAGGATTGCCCGGCCATCATCTATCCCTGCGCCGTCGTGCGGACCACCGCATTCCCGGACGCCGCGCGCCGGCTGCTTGCCTGGTTTGGCGAAGCCGAGGCCAAGTCGGTGTTTATCAAATACGGATTCACCGTTTCTCCCTAGACGTTTCTGCGGACACTCGTCGCTCAATCTGCAAATGACCGGTCTCGCGAACATCACCCTTTTCACTCTCGGAACCGCAGCTTTGGGAACCGCGCTGGCAGCTCCAGTTGGTCTTGCCCTGGCCTGGTTGCTCGCGCGTCGCCATTGGCCGGGCAAAACCATCGTCGAGACGCTTGTCGCCCTGCCGCTGGTCATACCGCCCGTCGCGACCGGATTGATACTGCTCAAACTTTTCAGTCATCGCGCGCCACTGGGCCGGCTTCTCGAAAACTCGATCGGCCTCGAGATTGTCTTTACCTGGAAGGCGGTCGTCCTCGCCACCGCGGTGATGTCGCTGCCCCTTTTGGTGCGCACGGCCCGCGTGGCCTTTGAAGAAGTCGATCCGCGCTTCGAGCAGATCGCGCAGACTTTGGGAGCAGGCCCGTGGGACACCTTTTTCACCATCACGCTGCCGCTGGCCTCCCGCGGGCTCGTGGCTGGCGGCGTGCTCGCTTTTGCCCGGTCGCTCGGCGAGTTCGGAGCCACCATCATGCTTGCCGGTTTTATTCCCGGGGAGACCGTCACGCTCGCGCTTGGCATCTATCACCACGTCCAGCTTGGTCAGGACGCCGAGGCGATCCGCCTCCTGATCGTCTCACTTTCACTCGCCTTCTCGGCGTTGGCCGTGAGCGAGTGGCTCCTGCGAAAGCCGCCGCTTCGTAACGCATGACCGCCATGCTTCACGCCCGCTTCCGCCATACGTATCCAGGATTCTCCTTCGATATAGATTGCCGGCTCCCCGGCCACGGTGTCACCGCGCTGTTCGGGCATTCCGGCTCGGGAAAAACCACCTGCCTTCGGCTCATCGCCGGCCTGGAACGAGCCACCAGTGGATTTTTATCCGTCGAAGGCGAAATTTGGCAGGATGATTCCCGTGGTCAGTTCATCGCCGTTCATAAGCGTCCCATCGGCTACGTCTTCCAGGAGCCCGGTCTCTTTCCGCATCTCTCCGTGTCACAGAATCTCGGCTACGGTCGACGGCGACGGTCCGGCGCCGATTCGGGCGATTCAGAAATTCTGATCGAATTACTCGGAATCGGTCATCTGCTCGGACGCAGCCCCGTCACACTCTCCGGCGGCGAACGTCAACGCGTAGCGATCGCCCGCGCCTTGCTCGCAGGACCGCGACTGCTCCTGCTCGATGAGCCATTGGCTGCGCTGGATCTTCCACGCAAACGCGAGATTCTGCCTTACCTTGAACGTCTGCGCGAAACAGTTTCCCTCCCCATCCTCTATGTAAGCCATTCGCCCGAGGAAGTCATCCGCCTCGCGGATCATATCGTCTTGCTGGAGGCGGGCCGGGCGGTCGCCAGCGGCCCGCTTGCAACGACACTCGCTCGCCTCGATCTGCCTTCGCAGTTCAACGCCGATTTCGGCGTGATCGTCGACGGATTCGCACGCGGCTATGACTCCACGCACCGCCTGCTTACCCTCGCGTTTCCCGGAGGAAATTTGCACGTCAGTCATGCGTCGGTACCGGACGGGCGCCGCCTCCGTGTCCAAATCATGCCACGCGACGTGAGCATCGCGCTCCAGCAGCCGACCGAGACGAGTATCCTCAACATCCTCCCCAGCGTCGTCACCGGAATAGCTCCCAACGACGAGACCGGCCACACGCTGATCGGACTGGAAGTCGGCAGCACTCCGCTCTCGGCCCGGATCACCCGTTATTCGTGCGACCGGTTGCAGCTCCGTGTGGGCCAGCTCGTTTGGGCACAAATCAAAGCCGTCGCCGTGCTCGCCTGACTCCACTCCTCGGCATCGCCAACTTGTTTCCGTCTCGTCATGCCCATGACCTCCCTGGACCACGCTCTTCTCGATCGTGCCTTGGGCGCCTACCTCGGCCTCGCCATCGGCGACGCACTCGGTGCCACGGTGGAGTTTATGACCCCACGTGAGATCGCCGTCCTTCACCGTATTCACAAAGATCTGACCGGCGGCGGCTGGCTCCAGCTCAAGCCCGGCCAGGTCACCGATGATACGCAGATGTGTCTGGCACTGGGAAACGCGATTCTTGTGAGTCCAAATGGCTGGGATCTCCACACGGTCGCCAAAGCCTTCCTCGAATGGATGCAGAGCCGTCCGCCCGACATCGGCAACACCTGCCGTCGTGGCATCCGGCGGTTTCAACTCACAGGCTCCCTCGTCGCCGCGCCAGCCTCCGACCACGCCGGCAACGGCGCTACCATGCGCAACCTTCCCGTTGTTCTCTCCACCCTCACGGACCCGAACACCTTCCGCACCCGCAGCCTCCAACAAGCGCGGATCACCCACCACCATCCGCAGAGTGATGCCGCGATCATCTCCCTCGGGGAAATCACCCGGGTGTTTCTCGGCGGCGCGCCCCTCTCGGAGGGATTGAACCTCGCCCATCGTCTAGTCGCCGCGCATCCAGAATTCAAATTCAGGCCGTGGGCCGGCCGCGCCGGAGGCCACATCGTCGAAACCGTGCAGACCGTTTTCGATGCTGTGTTCAATTCTGACAGCTTCGAAGAATGCCTGATCACCGTGGTCAACCGCGGCGGAGACGCCGATACCACCGGCGCACTCGCCGGTCAGCTCGCCGGCGCGCTCTACGGTGCTTCCGCCATCCCTGAACGCTGGTTGCGACGATTGGATCCGATTGTCGAAACCGCGATCCGCACCCAGGTCCCCGCACTTCTTGTCACACCGCACAAGATCCCTCCCCAATCGCTTGCCGATTTGGCCGCGGGTCCATTTTAGCGCGTATCATGCAGGCAAACAGGACCGCTCCTAACTACCCTCCTGCCGGTTCCCCGCCTTCAAGCCACGCCATCCATCGTCCACATTCCCTTCGCCGTGCCCCAGGCCGCTCCGCTTCTCCCTTCCCTGTTCAACCACTGCAACGTTTCGCCGTGGCTGATTGCGTCATGGGAGTTCCAATACGATCCTCTGCCCGTCGAGATCGGCGATGTCCTTCGCACCGACCGTCGCTTGTGGCAGCGTCTCGATGAGATTTCCGCGCCACTCGAACGCGGGCGCTTTTTTCACGACTACCTTTCGGTCAAATTCCGTCTGCACGAATGGTCCGAAGCCACCGGTGCCGCCCGCGCCTGCCTTCGCCACAGCTATCTCCATTTCCTACGAAACTGGGGCGTGGACAGCAACGGCCCCTCGGGCGCTGCATTAAAATCCTGGGTCGAGAACCGTTTCGGCCTGCGTGCCACCTACCATCGCGGCCTGCTCGCGACCGACGCAGACGCCCGCGCCCGCTACTCCGCCGATCGCGTACGCGGCACCGCCCGCACCGCCAGCCTCTTCATGCAGCTCGATCTGCTATACACCTTTTGCCAGACCGAGCTCGCTCGCCGGCATCCCGGTGAACGCTGGATCACGCTCTATCGCGGAACCCATGACCCCGACGAGTACGTTGTACCCGCCGCTCAACGACGCGACGACTGTCAGCTCATCGTGCTGAACAACGTGAGCTCATTTACGTCCGACGCTGAAGTAGCTTGGGAGTTCGGCTCCTCAGTCTGGGAGGCCCGGGTGCCACTCGCGAAAATACTTTTCTTCAGCGGAATGCTCCCGCCTGAGTTCCTCCAGGGCGAGGCCGAACAGCTCGTGCTCGGCGGAGAATACTACGTGCGTCCGTTGAGATACTGAGCCGTTCAATCGCACTGGATTCTGGATACACTTACCCACCGGCGGGATATTCCTACATTTAGGTAGGAACACCTCCTCCACTACCACCTGCCGGTAGCCCTTTCCCTGCTACCGCATGGACGCGCGCCGCGGAGAGAAATTTTTAACCGTCTGTTTTTCAGCGGTTAATCCCAGGTGAGCCTCTCCCTCTTTAACCCTTGGCATTCGCAACGCTAAAAGACCGTCGTTCACGCATCAGAAATTTGAATTCAACACTCCAATGAGAAAAATAGCTATCTACGGCAAGGGCGGCATCGGCAAGTCCACGACCACCCAAAACACCGTCGCCGGTCTCGTCGAGATGGGCCAGAAGGTCATGGTCGTCGGCTGCGATCCCAAGGCCGACTCCACGCGTCTACTCCTCGGCGGTCTGGCTCAACGCTCCGTCCTCGACACCCTCCGCGAAGAGGGCGAGGACGTTGAACTCGCCGACATCCGCTCCCCTGGTTTCTGCAACAGTCTCTGCGTCGAATCCGGCGGCCCCGAGCCAGGAGTCGGCTGCGCCGGTCGCGGCATCATCACGTCGATCAACATGCTCGAGCAGCTCGGCGCGTACGACGAGTCCGAGGGCCTCGATTACGTTTTCTACGACGTGCTCGGCGACGTCGTGTGCGGCGGTTTCGCGATGCCCATCCGCGAGGGCAAGGCCGAGGAAATCTACATCGTGTGCTCCGGCGAGATGATGGCGATGTACGCCGCCAACAACATCTCCAAGGGCATCCTTAAATTTGCCAAGACCGGCAACGTCCGCCTCGGCGGCCTCATCTGCAATTCGCGCAAGGTCGATAACGAGCGCGAGATGATCGAGAAATTCGCCGAAAAACTCGGCACCCACATGATCCACTTCGTGCCACGTCACAACGACGTGCAGCGCGCCGAGATCAACCGCAAGACGGTCATCGAGTGGAATAAAGACTGCGAACAGGCCGAGGAATACCGCCAGCTCGCCCGCGCCATCGCCGCCAACAAAAAGCTGGTCATCCCGAACCCGCTTTCGATCCAGGAACTCGAAGACCTGCTCATGCAGTACGGCCTGCTCAACTGAGCGCACCCAGAGGCGGCGGCACCAACACAACCGCCTTTTGAATACACCCGTCACCGCACCTTTTAACCGTTCGTCCTCCCTCCTTTCATGAGCGATTTATCAGACAACACGCCCGCCGGCGGTCCCGGCGATTTGCCGGAAACCTCCCGTCCGCTGCCGGA
>CAMLSH010000005.1 GCA_946482625.1 uncultured Opitutaceae bacterium | reverse complement strand
GCCGTGGCTCCAGACCTGGAGCAACGCTTCACCAACGCAATTTCGCACTACGTCGGAGCGTCTCTGAAGGTTGTCTGTGAACCCTATGAAAGCTTCGGGAGCGGCATGACGTTAGACTACGAACGAAAATTCCCTTACTTAAAAACCTGAACCCTTCGGACGCGCCGCCCGTGGGTTTCGTCCGCGTGACGATGGTGGCCGAAAGAATCGGTCCGAATTCAAAGAGCGAAAGATCGCGGCGGCCGTGCGTGATCACCGCGGCGAATAATTTCCGGCCCCAACGGAATTGCACTGCCTGCAGCTCCTGACGGCTGCACTCGTCGAGAAAACGTCTTTCGCGGACAAACAGCTGGGTGAGGCTGTGCTCGCTGAGGAAGCAATCGCGCGACCGCCGGTTCCATTCGCCGACGCGGCCCATGTACTGATTTTCCTCCACGGCGAACTCGCGCAAAAACCGCTCCGTCGGCGTCGTGCCGCAAAATGGCCGCCGGAACCCGCTCAAATCCATCGCCATCGCGACGACCGGATCGTAAAGTTTATCCGAGTAGCTCCGCAGGGAGCCGACGCAACGGAAGCCCATCAACTCATAAAAACCGTCGTGGCTCGGGCTCACCGCTGCGACACATTGATGGAAACCCGCCTTGACGCCATGAGCGACCGCGCAGCGCATCAACTCCGTTGCGACCGCGCTCTTCCGGTACTCGGGGGCGACCGCCTGATTGGTGAGCTCGCACAGTCTCAGCCCACGCGCGCGCAGCGCATCGAGCTCGGGCTTGAACGCAGAATCCGACGGAAGACCGAGATCGCAGGAGTCGCTGACCACGCTGAGAACGCCCACGACGCGGTCGTCCACTTTCGCAACGAAAGTCGCGGTGTCCGCCGAGGTTTCGAAAATGCGCAACCGAATGCCTGACGGCTCCGGAAGGATGAATCCGGTGCCCGTATACACATCGTGTACCAGACGATAAGCAGTGCGAAGATCCTCCAGCGAACAGGCCCGCTCAATCACGGCGCCGCGAGTGTCGCCGCCAAATAAACCCGAACGTTTCAATAACTGCAATTTGCGGTGAGCGACGCTGACATCGCGAGGATTGCGATTCGCAGTATCGCGATTGACCCCAAGACGACCAAGGTCGGACTGACTCGTATCCAGCTGGGTGTTACGTGCATTAAAGGGAACCAGCGTCTGTTGATCGATCGAGGACTGTAGGGCTATCACGTGCGTCGGAATTTGAGGGCTAAAAAAATCAACCGGCCGGTGCCGGGACCTTCCTCATTTGCGACGCATTCGGATGACCTGCGCAATGAAACGATGCGGCGTGCAGCCGTTTCACTTTTTTTTGCGCGGCTTTGCAGTCCTCAGAGTAAAAACAATGATACTTGCAGCGCCCCGGGAACCGGTTGGCACGGGATGAAACTAACGCCCCCTTTCGCGCTCCCCGCTCCGCAAATCGTCAGCAAAAACACCTATGAAAACGCGTCTTTTTCGGAGCGCGATTTCCATACGGCGCGTAAGCTCCGGCCGCGAGCGGGTTTAGCGTGCGCGCACCGTGATATCACCGCCGCTTGAGTGAAGCCGCAACCGGTCGCCGCCTCCGTTGACGACTCCTGAAATCCTGTTTTTCCGACGCTCCGTATTCGATATTTCGAGACCGCTATCGCTCACCTTGCCGCCGCTGGTGCGCGCATCGAGGTGAAACGCCGCCGCCCTGCCCAGCACCACGCTGACATCGCCACCTGAGGTGCCGAGGCTGCTGTCGCCGGTCAGCGTGTCGCCAAATTCCGCGGACACATCGCCGCCCGAGGTGTGCGCGGACAATCGCCCCTCCACCCGCTCGACTTCAATGTCGCCCCCAGACGTCGAAAGCGTGGCGTCTCCGCTCAGTCGTCCCGCCTTGATGTCGCCGCCTGACGTATTCAGTTTCACAACACCCGACGCTTGCTTCAGAGAGATGTCGCCACCCGAAGTTCTCGCCTCCACCGCGCTTCCGAGATGGCCGAGGCTCACATCGCCCCCACTAGTCGTCGCCCTAACCGCTCCGTTCATATCGCCCACGATAATGTCGCCCCCAGACGTTTTGAGCTGCGCAGCAAACGCCGCCGGCACCGTGACCAGAAAATCCACGCGGACAGACCGGCGCTGCCCCCAACTGAAAATATCCCGCCAAGACCAGCTGTTCGTTCCGACACGCGACGCTTTCGCGCGAATGTCGCTTCCCGTTTGCTCGATGGTCAGCGTGCTGGCCTTGGCAATCTCATCGGCCTCCCGTTCCGAACGTGTGGTGAAGCGCTGGGTAGCAACCACCCGCACGGTAGTCGCGTCGGTCGACGCCTCGACGCGAATATCACCGCCCGAAGTCTCGATGTTCACCGTGCCGACCGAGGAAACAGCGAAGGCTTTCTCCACCACCCGTTCAACGCCCGCTTGAGCAAAAGGAACGGTCGCGAGCGCAACCGCCGCCATCATCCACCCACGTGAAAAAGGAAAAGAAGAACTCATGCGCGTGAGAACCCCGCCGCGACGCGAAAGGTTGCACGCGCTCCCTATCTTTTCGGCAAACCTCCCTGCTTCATCACACAACAACCGCGGCGCGCTGGCGGGGCAGATCCTGTAGCTGGGCGCGCGCCGCCGATGCGTTCATCACTTCCCGATTCGCAGCCGTCGCGCATCGCTGTTCGCGCGCACCTCCGGCACGTACATCGCCTCCGCGTGGACCGGCAGCGCGCGATATTCGCCCGGATGCACCGCGCGCAGCCCAAAACGGATCTCCCAATTCCCCGCGTGCAACGCGTCGATGAAAAATACGCTCCTGTCATCGTGTTCCTCGCGATAAATCGGCACGCCCGCGTCTTCTCCGGAAACTCCGGCCGCCAGAGCCGTGCCCCCATTCCCGATACGCACGAGCCGCGCATCCCATCCGCTGAGTGGATTGAGCGGCTCGCAACCCGCAGGCTTTGGCACCTCCACCATCACGTACTCCAAGTCGTTCGGCACGTTGAGCGCCACGCGCGCGACCACCTGCTCTCCCGCAACCGCAGTTCCATTCACCGGCTGCGGCTCTGGCGTGAAATACAACGTACCCGCGAGCGTGGCCCGCGCCTTTTGCCGGTCGAACGCCCGCGCCGCTTCGAGCAAATGCCCCGCCGGTTTCACCGCATCGCCCGTCGCCCATGCGGAAACCAACGCCAGCCCATACACCGGCGAACGCCCGCCGACGCGCCGCAGCTCGACCTTGTTTTTCCCCACCTTGAGCAACGACACCTCCAGCGCAACTACCGGTCCTTCCAGCAACGCCGCGCGATCCAGCGTCACGCGTTTCACCGCTTTTCCATTCGCAACGACCTCGACCGCCGCATCCGGCTCCGCCTCGCGGCTCACGGCTAGAAAACGCGACAACGCCAACACTGCGAACGCTGTGTCGCGCGTGTTGCTCCAGCCGCCGCTGCCGCGATTGAGCACCAGCCAGTTCACCGCAGGCTCGATCAACGCGTGCTCCGGCTGCGTCTCCAAGAGCGCCAGCAGCGTCAGCGCCGTCGTCTCCACCGATCCCTCCGACGCCCGCCAGTAACCGCGCGTGCTGCCCCAGTGGACCGTGTCGCCAAAATCCCCCGACACCACCCGCACCGCACCACTCTCCAGATTGCGCAGTAACACTGCGCTCTGCGCTTCTGTCGCGCAGACCTTCGCCGCAAGCAACAGACACGCACGCCCCGAGGCCGACAGTTTTTCCCGCCCGTCGTAGAGCCGCGTGAATAACGTCTTCGCTTCCCCCACCTCCTTCGCTTCCATCTCGTTGCCCAGCGCCCGCACTGCCGCCTCAAGCGCCCACGCCGTCGTATCGTCCAGCCGCTTCTCGTCCTTCAAGAGCGCCCCGAGCGCCTCGTTCGTTTCTTCCACGAGTTTTTCAGGTATCTCGATCCCCGCCTCGTCAGCCAACGCCAGTCCCCACGCCACATATGCGGTCATCCAGAGGTCTGCGTTTTGCTGCCCCGGCCACCAGCCAAACGATCCATCGGAGTCCTGCGCCGCCACCAGCCGCGCCAGACTCTGCGCGACAACCTCATCGAGCTTTGCAAAACCCGCCGTCTTCTCCCGCCGCGTCGCCTGCTTCGCCGTTTCTCGCGCCAGTATCCGCCGTTCGATGACCGCCGTGTCAAACCCGAGATCGCCCAACGTCTTCTTCACCACCACCGCCGGCAAAAACCGACTCATCGTCTGCTCCACGCAACCGTACGGATAGTCGATCAGGTACGGCAGCGCATCGAGCACCGCCGCCGCCCGGCTCGGCGAAAGCGTCAACCGGACCTCCGTGCGCGCCGGATCGAGCGGCGCAGGCAACTCCAGCGCCAGCTCCGCCATCTTCACACCCGTACGCAGTCGCACGCTCGCCGCCGTCTTCTGCTGAATGCCGTCTTCAATCACCGGCAGCGACATCTCCATCGCATCGCCCGCCGTCTGCGTGTGCGCGCTCAACGTCAGCGCCGCCGTCCCCAGTTGCGTCGCCTGCACACTCCACGCCGTCCGCGCTTCCCCATTCGCCGAAACCGCCAGCGCCGTCCGCTCCGCCGTCTCACCGTCCACTAACCGCACCGCATCTCCCGCGACCGTGATCGCCGCCTCCGCCTTCGCGTCGCTGCCCGAACGATCGACCAACGTCGCCGTCACCGTAGCCGAATCGCCCGCGACGAGAAACCGCGGTGCACTGAGCCGCGCCTGAAACGGCAGCGTCGTCTTCACAAACGTCGTCGCCGTCCCAAACGAATTTCCGTCCTTGCCGATCGCATACGCCCCCAGCCGCCACTCCGTGAGATTGTCCGGATAAGTGAACGCTACCCGCGCTTCGCCCTTCGCATCCGTCTTCACCGTCGGCGCCCAAAACGCCGTGGACACAAAGTGCCTCCGTACTGTGACCACCGGCTTCGTTTCGCCGGTGCCTGCTGTTGGAAACGATGCAGGGTCTGGGCGCGCTGGTGACCGATGCGCTCCCGCCTCGCCATCCTCATTCACGACAAAGGAGTCGAGCGATAGCGCGGTGTCCGCTAACCCCATCGATGCAAATCGGCTCCCTCCGGGCATACCTGCAGAAATGCTCAGCTCATCCAGACTGACCTCGTCCTCCCCGCTCGTCACCGAACGATAAAACCTCAACCCCTCGCGCGGATCTTTCATCCGCAGCACCATGTCTTTCTTCTGCCACGTCTGGCTGCGGTGGCTGTCGGCATCCACCACCTTACGATAACTAACCAACTCCGCCGTCAGCGTCCTCTCCGGCGAGAGCAGTTCATTCACCGCTTGATCGGAAACGCCCACCGCAAGCGTCGTCGCCACCGGGCGATCTTCGTGATCCCGCGTAAGCAACGTCAGTTCCGTCTTCGCGCCCGGCCGTATCTCCGTTGGTGCCGTGACGATCTCCGTCCGTAGCTCCGTCATCGGTTGCTTCACCGCAAAAGCGGTCTGCGTTCCATAGTAGGCCTCTGACAATGGCGTGATCAACCGGGCTGAACCGCGAGTACTGAACGCCGGAGGATCGTTAAACGTGATGATCGCCACGCGTGCCTCTGACGAAAATGCCTGCAGACGCGTTTCCGTTTCCCCGCTCAACGCAAGCCACCCATGGCGAATGCCCTCCGGTAAAATCGCGACGAATCGCGGCTTCGCGCCCGCGCCAATCCACTCAGGCCCTACAAGCCGCTCCGTTGTCGACGCGACGGCCAGCGTGCGCGTGGAAGCATCGACCGCGAAAACCGTCAGTGGCCGATAGCCTTGAGGAAACTCATAGCGGTAGAGGTCACCAGAGTCCACGAGCCCGGTGTCTGTGTTGAATTCGAAATGATAAACGCCCTCCTTCGGCATCGGAAAAGTGACCGTCGCCCAACCATCCGCCGCCAGCACCGGATATTCCGTGGCGACTGCTCGCGTTGTGTCTGCATCGTGAATCTTTTTCCACGTCCCCGGCAGCGGCGCATCGGCGGCCAGCTTAAGCGCGCGTCGAGTCTCCACCAACGCATCACCCGTCACGGGTTTATCCTCGGGATCGAGCCAGACTTCCTGCCATCGGTCCTCCACCAAGCTGACCTCGCCTGACACAGGCACCGGACGATCCATTGGATCGAGGTAACGAAACCGCAGCGTGATTTTCCCGCCAGGTACTACCGTTCGGTAGTTTTCGCCTCCCTCCACTTCAAGTCGAAGCCCCGATGTTGATGTCCTGAACGTTTTAGTCCCGCGCAATTCCGCCACGCCCGCCGGCTTCACCACATGGGACACTACGAGCGAAAACATCGGCGGCAGATACTCGGGCAGTGGCAGCGTAAACATCGCCGTGCCGTCCGCATCCGTCGCCGCACTGTGGACGTGGCCTCCTGTTCGTTTGCTCCACTCCTGCAGCTTCCGGAGCCCGACATTGCGCACCTCCGGCTCCATATCCATGTCCGGAAAAATCGCGCCGAATCGCATCTCCACCGGCGCACCGACCAGCGGACCACCCGAAAAATACCTTGCACTCACCCGGAACGTCGCCTCCCCGCCCGGGCGCAGCCCGGCCACATCACCTGAAAGATCGAGTTTCGCCACCGCGGGCGGCGTGAGGAAATTATCGATACGGAAGAAATTCCGCTCCTCAATCTCATCCTCTCCTGAGGTCAGCACCAGACGCACGCGCCCAGGCTTCGTGCCAGGCGGTATCGCGATTTCGCCCGCGGTCGCGCCGTCTTCATCCCACGTGACGGTAGCTGGATTGCCGACGGGCGCTTCATCGAGCACAGCCTTGAGTGTCAGTGTGCCCGTTGGTTTCACGAAGCGATGATCGCGACGATGACGTCCTATGAGTTTGAACGGCACCGTCTCGCCCGGGCGGTAAAGTTCGCGCGGCATGAACAAATCGAGGTGCAGATCGCCGCTCGCGAGGTTCGCCCGCCAAAATCCGTCATGCATACTGTCGAAGATCACTGGCCCGAGATCTTTCAGCACCAGCATCCCCGAGGGAATGTGATGGTCGGGGACCTGCACGACGACACGACCCTCCGGTGTTGGCTGCACCTCGACCCAGTCAACGGCGGGACTGGCTGCCCTGCTCAGGATGCCTACGCCTACGCTCTCTGGGCGGATCGGCTGTAGCGTCTTGCTGTCGTGAAAGAAAAATTCCCAGCGCCGATATCCGGTCTGAAGAACGGTCCCCGTCGCCGAGGACACCGCAAAATGCGCCAGCCGATATCGCCCGCCATCGCGTCGTGCAGCCAACAGATACAAGCCCGGCGCCAGAGGCACCGGTGACTTCACCACATGCGATTGCCAAACGTGTGGCGCGGCGTACGCGCCCAGATCCATCGACCACGCCGCCGCCAGATCCGCCGGTACCGGTAGCGACAACGGCTCCCTCTCTGCGTTGAGGATGCTTTTCCAATTTTCCGGATTCACCCGGTGAATCTCGAAATCGATCTTTGAAACATAGGCCGAACCCACCGTGAAGCGCAACGGCTCCTCGGGACGAAACAGGTCTGCCGCACGCAGTTCCAACCGCTGAGCCGTCCACGTTTCGCGCAGTCCGTAGAGTTCTTTGCGGGTCGAATTCTGCAACGGATCGCTGGAAGAAAATCCAGCACTGGCCTCGATGTGCCGATTCAACTCGGCCAGCCACGAGGGCAAGTCCGGCCGTCCCTGAGCGTCGGGCACCAAGCGCCCGGTCTTCACGCGCCACAGAAATTCCTTGGCGGCGGTGAGCGATTGCAGCGGTGTGCCGCGGCCAGCGGCCAGCGCCGTCGCATACAACGACGCAGGACGCCCCGCAGGCAGTCCGTTGTCCGACGCATAGTCAGCAGCCAGCAAGGCCAACCTCGCGCGGGAATCCTGTTCAGCAACAACCCGGGCGGCTTGTGCGAGATGGTGGATGAACTGCTCCTTCTGCTGAGAATCGGGACTCAGGTATTCAGATTTCTGCGCAAGCAACCGTAGCAAAAACTCCACGTAACGCGCGGCAGCCGCCGGAGATGTCGGCTGATTTGCCAGATAGTCCGCAATGATAAGCTCATCGATCCACGGGGATTTCTCGTTCCGAAATGACCAAGCTTCGGCCCGCTTCGCCGCAGCGATGCTCTCCATGCAGGCCGCCCAAAAATCGTCGCGCCCCGAAACGTTCGCGTATGGCGCGGTCAATTTTTCGAGCGATGCGATGAGCTCCGCTTGCTCGTCGTCCAATAGCTGCGGATTCGCCCGCCAGGTCGCGTCCAACACCCACAACTCGCACCAGCAACGCGCCTCCGCATCGGGCGCGAGCGGGAGTGCCGCCGCATACGCCTCGCGGGCCAGTGCCCAAGAGTTTTCCGCCGCGTAGCGTTTCGCCTCGGCGATGCGTGCGTCGTACGCGGCGCGTTTCTCTTCCGCTGTTTTCGGCGCGGGCTCGGGCGCCAGCCCGAGGGTTTGCGCGTCGATCGACGTGAATGAAAGCAACAGGACAGCGGCAACGAGCGGGAGGCGTGACAAGCGCATGGGGAAAGACGCGAAGGTTTTGCGGCGGAAGCCAGACCGGAACCAGCCGTCTCCCGCGATGACGAGCGCACCGCTTGTTTCTTAAAACGCGCCCGCCCCCGCGAGCGGATAATCGCGAAATCCTTCCAGGCGCCCCGCGGATAAGGCGCGTTATCCCGAACGCGCCGGAGCGATGACGCCCGCGTTCCGACGCCGTTCCGCGCATCACGCCGAAGCGGCGGGTTAAGGATAACCCGCCCTGCCTCAGAACCTATTGTCGCGAATTCCCGACCTCAGGTTTTCGCCAGGCAGCACTGCTTGTATTTTTTCCCGCTGCCGCACGGGCACGGGTCGTTGCGCCCGACTTTCACGGCGGCTTTCACCGGCGGCGGGCCTTGACGGATCGGCCGGTTGAAAAGCCATTCGCCTTTCACGCGGAGAAATTCGGACTTCTCGTGCATCGCCTGCTCGCCGTCTCCAACTCGGTAATACGCGGTGAAATCCACGTAGGAGGTATCCGGCTTCACGTCGGGTTCATGCGCATGCACCACCAGTCGGGTCCAGTCCATCGGTTCGCCGGTTTCGTCCTCGGCGACGAAGAGCTGGTGCGCGGTCGGCAAATAGGTGCGGTGGAGATGCTCGTAATCGTGAATCACGTGTGCCGTGAATCGCGAGCGCATGACCTGCTCGGCGGTCTCGGCAACGCGCTGCCGGCGGATGACAGGTTCGCAGCACACGGCGAAGGTCTGGCCGCTGCCGCAAGGGCAGGCCGAGGACGGTGAAAGCGGGGGGCGGGCGGAACTCGTTTGGCTCATAAGACTTGTCACGCAAACGCGCGGCGCGGCGCGAGGCGAGAACCAAGGCGCGGATCCGGCGGCGCCACAGAGGAGTCCAGATATGCCCAACTCTGGACAAGCCATGCGCAGCGAAACCCGGGAGGCAGGCGTACCCTTTGCACAACCCTATCCCTCCTATGAAAAACAACGTAGGTTCTTATGATGCGGGGGTGCGATTCCTCCTCGGTTGCGCGGTTCTTTTCCTCAGCGTGAACGGTCTCGGTTGGTGGGGCCTGCTCGGCCTCATCCCGATCGTCAGCGCCGCCTGCGGCTTCTGTGTCGTGTACTGGATTTTCGGTATCGACACCGCCGCCTGGGAAGAAGCACGCGAAGACCGTCATCATCACGACGCGCACCTGAAACATCATTGATCCCGGACGTCGCCCGCAAGGCGCTCCATGCCTCCGCCCGCTTCGCGTACGTGTACGTGAAACCCGGTGACTCGTCTACGGCTCCGGTACCGCCACCGGCCCCGAAACGGGCGGTGCATCGGCACTCACCACATCGTCGGCAGTGAAAAGTTTCCGGTCGGGTCCGGCCGAGCGCACATCGATGCGGTCATGCGCCACCGGATGGAAATGATAAGGCGTGCCCCAACGATCGCAGAGCAGACCGCGCGCGTTGATCGCCGGGTGAGTGGAAGGGACAAAGGCGATTTCGAGCGGGTTGCGTCCACTGAGCGCTCGCGTGATCTCCTCGTTAAAACCCAGCGGGGGCGACTGCGTGGACGTGAGCGACTGACGGAGATTTTGGACGATGCCTTTGACGATGCGGACATCCTGCAACGCCGTCGTGCGCACCGAGTGCAGATCCGCGTAAGCCTGCGGATCGGCGATTTCCAGCGAAGCAGGACCGAGGTCCGGCGCGGCAGAGCCTTCCAACGGCGTAGCCGCCACTGGCTTCGCCATCGATCGCGATAACTTCGTCCGAGGCCGAAGCACCACCAACAAGGCGACGATCAGCAGTAACAACGCGAGCACTACGCCGGCGGAGACAAGTTTGCGGGACATGGATTGAAATAAGTTTCCGATGTAGGCGGGGGCCCTCACCCCGCTCAGGCGTCGTTCGCGCATAACGTTCAACGGGGTGAGGGCACCCCGCCTACATCGATCAAAAAGACGCTCAGGATCTCATGAATCCCACGGGGCGGTTGGCACCGGGAATGTAGAAATTGCCCAGTCGTGGGATCACCGCGCCAAGATCGCCCGGAGCGACGCCGAACCAGAGCGCGAGCTCGGCGAAATACTCGTCGACCGAGAGCGAAGGAATCGTGACGCCACGGCTGGTGACGACCGAAGAACCCGTGAGCGAAAGATCGGGATACGCGCCATAGACGAGGCCGCCGTTGACCGCGCCGCCAAGGACGAAATGGTTGCCGCCCCACGCGTGATCGGAGCCGTTGCCATTGGAGGTCAGCGTGCGACCGAAGTCGGACGCGGTGAAGAGCGTGACCTGATTTTGCGAGCCGAGCTCGTCGAGGGCGGCGTAGAATGACACCAGGCAACGGCTGACGACATCGAGCATCCGCGCCTGCGTATCGACCACTTCGTCGTGATGATCCCAGCCGCCGTAGTTGACGAAAAACGTCTGCCGCTTGAGGCCGAGCGTCTGGCGCGCGGCAACGGTGCGCACGATCATCTTCAACTGCGCAGCGAGCGAGCGGGCCGGGTCCTGATTCGGCACGTACGACGGATCGGAGCTGTAACCGGTCTCGCCGGGAAACTTGGTCACGAGCGAGCCGACGCCCGCGGTGGGCGGAAGTGAGGCGCCGTAGAAAGCGCTGTTGTCGACCGAGTCCCGGATGTTCTGCGAAAACGTGCGGTCGAGGAGATTTTGATACTGGAGGCCGAGCAGGCTGTTGACGGCCGCGGTGCGCGTGGCGGTGCGGCTGGTGCTTCCGATCGTCGTGTTGCTGTAGTCGCTGAGTGCGATGCTGCCGCCGGTGTGCGTATAGGACGTGACGCCACCCGTAGTCGTCGCGCTGCTCGCAGAGGCGCTGACGCTGTAAGGGAAAAGCGAGTTGCCGCTCTGCCAAACATTGTTTCCCGCGAGCGAAAAACTCATCGAGATACGCCCGTCGTTATTCGTCGAGTGCAGCAAATCTGCCGCGAGTCCTGCCCAGCCGATGCCGCGGCTCTCGGTGGGCACCGACGTGTGCCACTGCTGCTGCTGGTCGGAGTGCGAATAAAGACCGCGCGGAAGTTTCGTTCCCGAGGCGCCGTACTGCGCCTTGGTTATGCGCTCCGCGAGCGTGCCGACGTTGGCGACCATCGCGAGTTTGCCCTGTGAATACAGTGAATGCAGGCCTGTCATGCTCGGATGCAGGCCGAGCAACATCCCGGAGTTGGCGAGCGACAGGATCTGGTTTTGCGGGAGCGCGAGTCCGCCGGGGTTCGCCGTGTCGTCGTGAACGCCTCCCCGCGTGGTCACATAGGCGGCGTGCTCGGTGCCGCAGGGCATGAGCATGTTGTAAGAGTCCTGGCCGCCCGCGAAGAAAAGACACACGAGGGCACGGTAGTCGTCGGTATTGGGATCGGCCGGCAGACTCTGGGCGGCGGCGCTGCCGGCGAGTCGGAGGTTGAGCAACGTGGACAGGATCGCAGTGCTGCCAACGGCGGCGCAACTGGCCTGGCCGATAAACTGGCGGCGGGAAAGAAGGGAGCTCATGGGTAGGAAATGGTGGGGGCGTAGTGTTTATTTGAGCACGCAAGTCCCGGGGGCGATGGCCACGAGATGCAGGGCGAGGCGCAACCGGTCGGTGGCCCGGGTGATGCGATTCGCCTCGGTGAGCGAGCCGCTGGTTTCGAGCGGATCGGGCAGGCGGCGGACCGCCCGGGCGATGAGGCGGAGCGCGTCGGACGAAAGCTGTCCGCAGGCGAGCAGATCGTCGAGCCGGGCGATCATCGCTTCGGGGTTATAGCGCGCGTCAGCGATCCAGTCGGCGACATCGAGATGCGTGTTGAGCGCGCCATCCGTCTGGCTGTCGCGATTGAGGATGAGAGAAATATAGCCGGCCGTGACCGGGACCGACGACGTGCTGTTCGCCGCGCTGTAAAAACGATTGGGCGACGTGATGCCGCTGACGCCGTTGGTGATCTGAAATTCGGGGGCGACCAGGCCCGCGGTCTTCAACGGCCCGAGCGGCTGATAGTCGGGCGAGTAGAAGTTGAACACGCTCGAAGAACTGTAGGGGCGCTGGAGAAACTCTCCATCGAGGTTGCGGAAACCGCGGGCGCGTCCATCGACCGGATTGAGCCGTCCGAGAGCGCGCACGAGTGCGACGTAACGCAGGTACGGCTCGCGCTGGAGACCGCGACCCGGCGCGACCATCAAAGCGGGATCGCGCGCTTCCGTATCGAGCAAGATGGCTTTGACCACCGCCTTCATGTCGCCGCGCACTCCCGAGCCATTGTTGGCAAAGGCGGCCGAAACGCGACCGATGTAGGCCGGCGTGGGATTGGAGGTGACGAGACGCTGAATCAGCAGCCGCGCGAGAAACGGGCCGGTGTTGGGATGATTGGTGAGATTGTCCATAGCCGCGTCGATATCCGCCATGGCGGCTGCGCCGGTGTCCGGATTGCTGGCGGTGCGCGCGGGGAGCACCTGGCCCTTGAGCAGCGTTTTCGCGGCAAGATCGTGGTAGGCGTCAAAGCCGCGCATGGGTTCCCAGAGGATGCCATTGCTATCGGTGAAGCGGGTGGCGTCGATGATGGGGAGCGTGTTGTAGCTCGTATATTTTTTCCCGTAGCTCAGGCCGGTGAAGACGCGCGCGAAGTTGGAGATGGTCTCGTTGTCGTACGACGGGATCGGCTGGCCTCCGCCGTCGAGCTTGCGGGTGCCGTCGGCGTTGAGTTCCCACAGCCCGATGCTGAAAAGCTGCATGATCTCACGGGCGTAGTTTTCATCCGGATATATGTTACGCGACGGGTTCGCCTTCTGGTTTTTAAGATGGCTGAGATAGATGCCCATCGTCGGATGCAGGGTCACCGCCTTCAGCAGATCGCGGTAGCTGCCCAGGGCGTTTTCCACCAGCCGGTCATGGTAGGCGGCCATTCCGCGCGGAGAGCCTTCCAGGGTCTCGACGCGATCGGAGATGACGCAGATCTGGCTGAACGCGTGGGCTATCCGCTGCCGAAGGACGTCGGAGGATGTGCCGGTGGCGAGCGCGCGGCGCCACCAGACCTCGGTGCGTTCCGTGGAGCTGGCGCGGCTGTCGGGAGTGACCGCGACAATCTCGTCGTGCCACTGCTGGACGAGCGGGAGGTGATATTGAGGTGCGCGCGTAAACTGATCGTCGATCCAGCCGGCAAAGCCTAGCTGGCGTACGCGGGCGATCTCGGCGGCGTCCGGCCCGAAGCCGGCCTGCGCCAGAAACCGCGCGGCCGCCGGTTCGGAGATCGCGCCTTGCGCCGTGTTGACCAGCGTGAGCGTGGCCGTATCCGCAGAAGCCGCACCGGTCTGGGTCGTTCCAACGACATAGCCGGTTCCGGACTGGAGCGTGACGATGATGGTTTCGTCGGACTCGGCGTCGCTCGCGTCGGCAACCGGAGTAAACTCAAGAAGGACCTCGGTCACGCCGAGGCCGAAAACCGCGGTTCCACTCGTCGGCCCCTGATAATCCACCCCCGCCGTGGCCGTGCCGCCGATGCTATAGTTAACCGTGATGGCGTTGACGCTGCCCGTGCGACGGAGAACTACGACGCCCGGATCCGGCCAGTTCTCGAAGATTTTCGGGGCAAGCCCCGCGAGCGTGACCGTGTTGTCGTTGGTCGTGTTAGTATCGGTGATCAGGCCAAGCGCCGTGGTGAGACGCACGAGGTCCGTGGTGGTGGTGGAGCCAAAGCCGTCGGTGTTGGCACGGGTGTGATCCCAGCCGAGGACGCGCTCCTCCCAGTCCGCCAAGCCATCGCTGTCGGTGTCCAAGTCATCGATCTGTACCCGGTAAAAACCTGCCGATCCCGCTCCGGCGTTGAACGTCGCGACCAGTTCCCCCGCGGCCCCGGAGAAAACGCCTGCGGTCGTCCAGACCGCCCCGGGGCCGAGTACCGGACTTGTGAATACTTCGTAACGCTTACCGCTGGGATTCTCCCAGCGGATCTGCACCTGGCCCGCGCCCGCCCCCATGGTCATCGTGGGCCGCGAGGCCGGGTCGAGCGGATGAGTGCCGGCGGCGCTCTCCTCGAGATTGGTGAAACCATCGTGGTCGGCATCGCCGGCCGGCGGCAGGTTTCCCGTGCTGTAGTGCAGCTGCCAGATGTCGCTTTGCTGGTTGCCGTCGCGATCGATGATCGCCGCCAGGTCGAATGGGAAAAGCAGCGCGGCAAGCATTGCGACGGCAAGAGCGCGAGCGCGCTTCGCGCGAAATTCAACGGGACACATAAATGGAACGGACGGGGTTGGCTGAGGCTGGAATCGGAGCGAAGCGAACGCCGGGCAGGCGCGTCCGCTGATTTGAAAGTGGATGATCGGCGCGGGCGTGACACTGCCCATTTTGGAGAGTTCGGCTCCAAACGCGTTAAAAACCCCTGAATCCAACCCGCGCGACCGCGCAGACCGCCTATTCCGCCGCGATACCGGCGCCGCTCCCGCTCACTTCCCGCCCGCCGACGGACTCTCCAGACGCGTGGACTGATAGTCGTTCAAGCGCCACGTGTCGCCGCGTTTCACATACACCGCGAGATAGCGGATCCAGAGCTGCACCCGCGTGCCCCGGGCGGTGGCGCGCAACTCCGCCGTGCCCGCGAGCGTTGCCACATTTCCGTGCACACGCACGACCGGCGACGGTCCGTCGTACGATTGGTAAGTCACCGCGCCGCCCTCCAGCGCCGCCAGCAGCTCGGCCTTGGTCTGAACGCGTCCGTCCGAGTGACCGTAGCTCAGTTCGTCGGCCAGCACCGCTTCCAGCGCCGGCCGGTCCGCGTGGATCAATGCGCTGATCCGCCTGAGATCGGCCGCACGAACATCCTCCAGATCGCCCGCCAGGACTGCCACCGGCGCCAGCATCAGCAGCGCGACCGTCAGCAGAAGGAAGCGGGAAACGAAAACTGCGGGAAATCGTGGGAAGTTCATGGAGCGGGAAGCGGCAGGAGATCGTAGCGCAGCAGCGCGGTGTGTAGTTTTTCTTCAGTGACAAAGAGCGAACGCCCGTCCGCCGAGAAGCAAAGCGCCTCCGCCTGCTCGAGCCCGTGCGGCGGAAGCAGGACCGGGCGGCGGGAAAGCGCGGTGGCCCAGGTTTCGCCGGGGCGGCGTTGAAACAACAAAACATCGCCGTAGGTCAGCACCGCGGCGCGAAGCCCGTCGGCCGAGATATCCATCGCCGTCGGATTGCCCCTATACCGGCCGGTGGCCACGGGGAATGCGCGCTGCTCCGAGTTCGGTTGCGGCAGGTGCTTCACTCGCGCGACCTCGCGGGCGGACGGCGTGGCAGCGGGAGCGGCTGGACGCAACGGCAGGATAAACACCGGATTCGGATGGATGCGTTTGCGCAGCAGGTAGACCTTCCCCTCGCGGACATCGACGGCGACCGATTCGCAATCGTTGGGACCGTCGGAATAGGCGACTGGGATGCTCCAGGAAACGGATACGTTCAGCTCTCGCTCCGGCGAGAGTTCGGCGGGGTCGGGCTCGGCGATGATGTGCAGAGCGCAGTTCTTACGGCGGCCATTGTTGTCACCGACATCGGCCACGAGCAGCCATGCGCGGCCATCGAGCTCGAAGGACGCCAGATCTTCCCAATCGATGTTTTTCATGCCCGCGATCCGGACCGAGCCGCGCAGTTTCCCATCGGTGCCGAGGGCGTAGAGAACCGGCGCGCCGTCGCTATCGTTATGGGTCCACAACACCTCGGCGGACCGGCGCGATGCAGCGAGACCGCTCGACTCGTCGATCCCCGCCGGCGCCACGTTCGCGACCTGCGTCATCGTCGCCGCGACTGGCGGCTTGGTGCAGGCCGGGAGAAACGCCGCCAGTACAAGCGCCATCCCGGCGATTGTCGCGCGTTGAAAATATCGGCCGTCCGTCATGCGCCGGCGACTCCATCGACCCACGAGCCGCGGGCCGAGAAAAAAGCTGCGGCTTGTTGAAACGGTTCCGAGGTAGGGCGGGTTATCCCTAACCCGCCCTACCTCGGACTTCTCGCTCAATATGCGCCCGCCGCTGGTCCGGCGTTTTTCTCGCCCCGGAATTCCGCGAGCAAAGCGCCGGCGTTGGACGTGCCCAGCCGCTCCGCTCCCGCCGCGAGCAGCGCCAGCGCATCGGGCAGCGTTTTGATGCCGCCCGCCGCCTTCAGCTTGATCGCGCCCCGGCGCTTTTCGGCCCAGAGCTTGATGTGCGCGACGCTCGCCCCCGAGCTGCCAAAACCGGTCGATGTCTTGATGTAATCCGCCCCCGCATCTTCGCATAATTGCAGCGAGGTCAGGATTTGGGCTTCGGTGAGAAAACAATTTTCCGTGATCACCTTCACCAGCTGTCCATGCCCATGCGCGCGGCGAACGAGTTCGTTGAGCTCCACCGCCACGTCCGTCGCCCGCCCCGCGCGCAGCGCCGCGTAGTTCATCACGATATCGACCTCGTGCGCCCCGGCCGACGCCATCGCATCGATCTCCGTCGCTTTCGCCGCCGTGGTGAACCGGCCGCTGGGAAATCCGATCACCGTGCCGATCCGCGCCGGACTGCCCGCGAGCAATCGCGCGGCGAGCGGAACACTCGTGGGGTAAATCATCACGCACGCAAAACGATGAGCGTGCGCGTCGCGGCAAAGCGCCTCGATATCGGCTTCGGAGGCATCGAGCCGCAGATTGGTCGAATCGAGGGCGGCGGCGAATTGTTCAGGCGTGAGTTTCATGATGCCGCCACCCTAGGACAAAAAGGCCGCACGGGAAGCCCGTAGCGCCGTATCCGCTCGGCCGGCGTCGCCCACGAAACGACGTCCGCTATTTCCAGCGACTGCCCCGCCGGATGAAGGCCGGTAACTGGTCGATCGTCTGCACATTCAGTTTCCGCAAAATGGCCGTGCGGTGCGAACCGACACTCTCGGCCGACATGCCCAGGCGTTTCGCGACCTCTCCGTCCGCCGCTCCTTCCAGCACGATGGCAAATACCTGCTGTTCGATAAAGGTCAGCGCTTGCACGCGATCGGCGGCGCGTGCCGACGGCGACGGTGCCTCGTCGCCAAGCGAGGGACTAAAATAGTCGCCCCCACCCGCCACCCGCCGGATCGCGGCGGCCAGCGCGGTGCTGTCCTCCGCCGCGGTGTCGAAAACGCCCTGCACCTTCGCCACGCGCAACGCCTGACGCGAATACTCGTCGCGACGCCCGGTCACGATCATGCGCCGTTGCACCAGATGTTCGTCCGCGACCAGCGCCAGCAGATCGAGCCCGTCGATATCCGGCAGCGTGAGCCCGAAAAGCCCCAGCGCGGCCGGGCGCCGGCGCAACGTATCCAACGCATCGGCACCGGTGCGGCATGCCGTGACTTCCGCGGTCGGACACGCCTCGCGGGCGAGTCGGCCAAGGACATCGGCGGTGAGCATGTCCCACTTGACGATGATGATGTGCGAGGAAGGAGGAAGCGGGCGGTCCGGGGTACGAGCGGACGACACCCCGTTGGAGGCGGGAGACGGCATGGTATGAAGTGCTTCTAACGTCGTCTCTGGATGTGTGGGCGCAGAGACGACGACGTTGGGCTTATCCGAGTACAAGCGCCGGTGTTTCAGATATTTTTTCACATACACCGCCGCTGGACTGTCCGACCCAGATCGAGAGCTTTCGCCGCAACGGTTCCGGGCATGTCGCGCTCTCTCAATTAGCAAGGCCGCCACCCGCGTGAGCAGATGACGGCCTTGGTTGTTTTCTGATGACTGTCTCTGTCTTTTCTCTCTATCCGGATCGGAGCCGCTGGCGCTCAGTAGCTGGCGAGGAGGCTGTCCGCCGTTTTGAACAGGACGGGAAGCACCACCTTTTTAGCCACCGGAACGCCGTTCTCCAGCGCCGGGGCAAACGTCCACTGAGACACCGCGTCCACCACGGATTTGACGAGAGCGTCGTCGGTCGTGGATTTCACGGTGATCTGCGTCGGTTTGCCCGTTTCGCTGACGATGAACTCGACCTGCACGTGACCGGTGAGGTCGGATACGGACTTCGGTGAGACCACCGAAACCGGCACCGGGATACCGGAGCGGCCTTCGAAGGATTTCACGTAAGCCTGTTCGAACGACGGCGTGCGGGCGATGAGGCCCGACGTGCCGAGAAGCGTTCCGAGACCGAGGATGACTGCGAGCTTGCTGACTTTATTCATGGTATAAACTCCGCATGCAGAGCGGAGGGTTGGTTTCTTTGTTATCCGCCCGCCATCACCGGCCGGAATGGCCGCAGAGGGTCGGGCAGTCTGGCCGGCGGGAAAATCCCACCAGCCAAAGCATCGGTTTCAGGGCAACGACCGGCACCGCTCGCAGCGAAATGCCGGCCGAAAATGTGATCCTCCTTCCCATCCGCACACGCGGCGCGGCCAGGGGCGGGAGGAAAATTCAAAGAACGTCTCCAAGGCTCTTTGAAAGCAAAGCCGGCACGTTGCCGGCGCGGCAGAGAAAGCATCCGCCATTCCAGCGCGCGAGGAGATTTCTTCGTGGCTGTGTGAAATTCCCGCGACGTGACCGCCTACCCGTTCCGCCTGCCTCCGGCCGCGCCCGACGCCGCTCGTTCGTGGTGTTGCCTTGTGAACTCGCCACACGTTGCATCCGCTCCGCTCGCACGATCCCCCGCTCTCCTCTATGCAACCACACGCCCCCATCGCCCAGCGCTACGTCACCGACGCCGAAAAACCCGAATACGTGGAGAAGCTCTTCGACGCCGGTTCCAGTTACTACGACCGCACCGTCGGCTGGGGCTTTTTCGGTTCGGGAAAATTCTACCGCCGCTGGGCCCAGCAGCAAAACGGCCTCAAACCAGGTATGAAGGTCCTCGATGTCGCCTCCGGCACCGGCCTCGTCGCTCAAGCCACCGCGCGCGTCCTCGGCTCCGGTAAAGACATCACCTGCGTCGATCCCAGCCGCGGCATGTTGTCCAACGTCTCCGCCAAAGTCCCCGACGCCACGCTGCTCGTCGGCCGCGCCGATGCGCTCCCGGTCGCGAGCGAGCAATTCGATTTCCTCACGATGGGTTACGCGCTCCGCCACGTCGGCGACCTCGAAGTCGCTTTCGGCGAATACCTCCGCGTCCTCAAACCCGGCGGCAAGGTCCTGCTTCTTGAAGTCACCAAACCCGCCCGCGGCTTCCGCGCCTGGCTCTTCCGCGTGTATTTTAAAAACATATACCCGGCCCTCACCCGCCTCTTCACCCGCAGCGCCGAGGCGAAGGAGATGATGGTTTATTTTTGGGAAACGATGGATGCCTTCGTCCCGCCCGAACAAGTCCTCGCCGCCCTGCGCACCGCCGGCTTCGAACAGGTAAAACGAAAAGCCCTCATGGGACTTTTCAGCGAATACACCGCCGTCCGACCGGCCGCGCCCAACGCGCCAGCCCCTGCCGCCAGCGCAAAATAACCCGTTAGGATTCCCCGCGTTTCCGTCTCTTCGTGTGATGACCATGAATAGTTTCAACCACGACGTCTTGATCATCGGCGGCGGCCCTTCTGGCAGCACAGCCGCCGCGTTTGCCCGCAAAGAGGGCCTCCGTGTCTGCCTGATCGAGCGCGAAAAATTCCCGCGCTTCCACATCGGCGAATCGCTTCTCCCACATGGCAACGAGATCATGCGCGAGACCGGCGTCTGGCCCAAAATCGAAGCCGCCGGCTTCATCAAAAAGTTCGGCGCCTCCTTCCACCTCGCCAACGGCCAGGCTTCGAAAGAAGTCATCTTTTCCCAAGGGATCGTGCGCGGTCTCGATCAGACGTTTCAGGTCGGTCGCGGCAAATTCGACCACATCCTCCTCGACCACGCCCGCTCCCTCGGCGCCGAGATCGTCCAGCCCGCGACCGTCCGTGCCGTCACGCCGATCGAAGGCGGCCTGCGCGTGACAATCGAACACGCCGACAAATCCACCGAAGAACGCACCGCACGCTGGGTGCTCGACGCCGGTGGACGCGAAAATCACTTCCCCTGCGAGGCCAAGAAACCGCTCGATCCGTCGCCCTTTCCCAAGCGCGTCGCGATCTACAGCCACTTCGAAAACGTCTTCCGTCCGGAAGGCATCGCCGCCGGTCACACGGTGATCGTCCGCCTCGCCGACGGCTGGTTCTGGATCATCCCGATCGACGAAACCCACACCTCCGTCGGCCTCGTGACGACCATCGACTCGATGCGCCGCGGCAAAGGCACGCCCGAGGAAATCTTCAACCGCGCCGTCGAATCCTCCGTCAAACTCACCGAGCTCATGCAGGGCGCGCGCGCGACGATGGAGTTCCACGTCACCAGCGATTACTCGTATTTCCGCCAGCAGCTCGCCACCGAACGCATGGTGATGATCGGCGACGCCGGCGGCTTCTTCGATCCCATCTTCTCCTCCGGCGTGTACGTCGGCATGAATTCCGCGCGCGACGCCGTGCGCATGATCGCAAAAGCCCACCGTGAAACCCGCGCTCTCACACCGGTCGAGCGCGATGCGTTTTCGAAACGCATCAAGAAGCGCGCCAAAGTATTCAAAGACCTGATCGCGTCGTTCTACGACAACGACGCCTTCTCAGTTTTCCTCTGCACAACTCCGCCGCTCGGCCTCGATCGCGGCGTGAACTCCATCGTCGCTGGCGACTCGCGCATGTCCTGGCCGGTCTGGTGGCGCTTCAAACTTTTCCTCTTAATCTGCCGCGTGCAGAAACGTTTCGCGATCGTCCCCCGCATCGATTTCGCCGGCATGCACGGCGTCGAAGAAACCGCCCCGCCCTCCACCGCCGCCACGTCCGCCCACTCCCGCTGACCGGCCTTTGCCCTCGCCCCTAGCCTTTCGCTCTTCGCCACTTCTCACGTCATGGAAACCGCCGCCCCTTCCGCTCCAGCACCCGCGTGGGATGTCATCATCGTCGGCGGCGCACTTTCCGGCGGCGCCACCGCCACGCTCCTCAAACGCCGCAACCCGAAGCTGAAAATTCTGGTGATCGAGCGTAGCGCGGAATTCAAACGCCGCGTCGGCGAAGCCACCGTCGAGATCAGCACGTTTTTCCTCACCCGCGTCCTCGGCCTCACCGAACATCTCCACGAAAAACACCTCGCGAAACAGGGCCTGCGTTTCTGGTTCAAAAACAAGGAAACCAAAACCCTCGAAGACTGCTCCGAAACCGGCCCTGCATTTAACTCACGCCTCGGCAGCTTCCAGGTCGACCGCGCAGTCCTCGACGAAAAGGTCCTCGCCAACGCCGTCGCGCTCGGCGTGCAGCTGCTCCGCCCCGTCAAAGTGAAGGACATCGTTCTCGTCGAAGGCGGCGTGCAAACCGTCACGTGGACCGACGCCGACGGCCGCGACGGCGAGGAGCGCGCCCGCTGGGTCGTCGATGCTTCCGGCGTGACCGCGTTTCTCGCGCGCAAACACGGCTGGTACATGACCAATCACGAGCACCCCATCGCCGCCTGCTGGTCGCGTTGGAGCGGCGTGAAAAACTGGGATTCGCTCGAACTCGCGCAAAAATTCCCCAAGTGGGCACGGCGCACCAAATCGTTTCGCTACACGGCTACCAACCATCTCACCGGCCTCGGCTGGTGGGCGTGGATCATCCCGCTCAAAGGCGGCGACGTTAGCGTAGGCGTCGTCTTCGACCAGCGCATCGCCGACCTGCCCGAAGGCGCTGCACTCGGCCCCCGTCTACGCGAAATGCTCACGAGCCATCCCGTGGGCGCCGAGATTCTCGCCGACGCCACCTGGCACGAAGGCGACGTCCACTTCCGCCGCAACCTCGCGTATCGATCTTCCCACTTCGCCGGCAAAGGCTTCGCGCTCGTCGGCGACGCCGCCGGCTTCATGGACCCATTTTATTCGCCGGGCATGGACTGGATCACCTACACAACCAACGCCACCGCCGCGCTGATCGACGACTGCGTCCGCGGCAAACCCGCCACCCCGCGCATCGCCCGCCACAACGAACGCTTCGGCACCAGCTACGAGCGCTGGTTCAAGAGCATCTACAAAGACAAATATTTCTACATGGCCGACCAGGAGCTGATGACCCTGGCGATGCGCCTCGACCTCAACCTCTACTATCTCGGCGTCGTCACCCAGCCCTACAAACACGGCCCGAGCGCGCTGGAACGCCCGTCCTTCGCGAGCAAAGAGTCGAAGCTCCCCGGCCGTTTCATTATGCTCTACAACCGCCGCTTCGCCGCCATCGCGCGCGACCGCCTCCGCCGCGGCGTCTGGGGAAAAACCAATGCGCATCATCATACGATGCTGAGCTTCTTCTTGGACAAATGGCTCCCCCTCCGCGTCGCCGGAAACATCGGGAGTTACTTGTTGCTCGAACTCCGCGAAGGCTGGCGCACCTGGTTCCGCGCCCCCGCGCCTTTTGCGGAACTGCCACCGCACGCGACCCGCACGCAACCGCGCAAAGTCGCCGCTTCAGCAAATCAGCCCGCGAACAACGCCGCCTAAAGACGGCCAGCTCTGCTAGATTCTGCCGTTTATTACTTAGGCACAATGAAGTCTTACCTTCGCCTTTTCCTAATTTCGCTCACGGCGGTTACCGTATTGAATGTGCCGTTTCTTATCTATCATCAACTGCCATGGTTCGACGTTTGTGTGCTCGCGATAAGTATCACCGCTTTCGGTTTATTGGCCGCTTCGCGCTACGAACAAAGAGCCCGCTTGACTGGCTCTGTTAGCGATGAGTGGCGGCTCTATTTCACAATCTTCCCTGCGACTTTTCTTGTGATTCTTCATGCGATCCTTGTGTCGGCGGCACGCTATCAGGAGTCGGGTATTTTGATACCAATGACGACAGACCACATCGTCATTATTTCTGCTGGTCTGGCCGCGTTCATCATCTCGATATTTTTGCCTGCCCGCATCGTGCGAAGAACAAGAAGCCTCAAGCCGGCTCAAAGCTCACCGCCGTCATCAGTCAATTCAAGAGACCTCACTGCTTCTCGCGACACATCTTGATTGCTACCCCCTCACCCCACCCGCCCCCGCCCCCAAACACTCGGCGCCTGCCCCGTCTGCCGCCGAAACCAGCGCGCGAAATACCTCTGATCTGGCAATCCCACCGCCGTTGCCACCGCAGCGACCTGCACGCCCTGCCCGAGTAATTCCTTCGCCTTCGTGAGCCGCTGCTGCGCGCGAAACTGCCCGAGCGTCAGCCCCGTTTCCTTCTTCACGAGCCGGTTCAAATGATCGCGTTGGTACCCACTCTTCTGCACCACCTGCCCGAGCGGACTCTCGTGATCGACCTTCGCCAGCATCCCTTGGATCGCGCTGCCGTTTTTCCCGCCCGCGACCGACACCTGCACCCGCTCCAACCACCCCGCCGCGCGGAGCGCCGTCATCAACACCTGCAACACCGCCACCGCGCCCTCCCAGTGCAGCCCCTGCTCCACACCCGCGCCGCCGCCCATACTCCCACCCGGTGGTAATTTCATCAACTGCCCGAGCTGCTGCCTCACCTGCGCCAGCTCCGACCGATTCAACGAACACACCACCGCGGTTTTCTTGCGCGCCCCCTTCAACCGAAAGTCGATCATCACACACAACGGCGCCCGCCCATCCCCGCGCGAAAACGCATGCGACACCCCCGGCGGCAGCAACACGAGCGTCCCCGGCTCCACCCGCGCCTCGCTCCCCGCGAGCACCTGCCGCCCATTCCCGCTCAAATATAAAATCGCCTGACTCCACCCATGTTTATGCGGCTCGACCGACGCGTGCTCCGGCAAATGCCGGTGCAACGCAAACGTCAACACATGCAACCCCGGCAGCCGGATATCGGCCTTGTCGATCAGCAGTGAACGGAAGCGGCGCATGCTACTTCTTCTGCGCCGCCTTCTGCTCGGCGAGCGCCCGGTCCATCTGCTCGAGCTGCTGTTGATACTCACGCTGAGAAATCCCACCGCTCGCAAACTCCCGACGCAGCTGGTCCCGCCGATTCGCCTCAACATCCAACGCCGCACACCCGCTCCCGCCCAACGCGACCGCAACCATGGCCGCCACTAAGACAGCGACTTCTTTAGTTTTCATAGGCTTCTCGTGACACGTGTCGTCCACAGCAGGTTTCACGGCTTTGAACTAACTTCCGGCTTCGCACGGCTCACAAGTCGAAATTATCCTAACCATCCACGACAAAATCCTCACGGTTCCGCCGTCGAAACGTGTATAACCGACGCCATGTCCAACGCGCAGAACCCCATCCCCGTCGTCCTCGTGACCGGTGCCGGTCGTGGCCTCGGCCGCGGCGTCGCCCTCCAGCTCGCCGCCGAAGGCTGCTCCGTCGCCATCAACTACGCTGGCAACCGCACCGCCGCTGAAGAAACCGTCGAGCTCTGCAAAAAAGCCGCCGTCTCGGCCGACCAGCGCTTTCTCCCCGTTCAAGCCGACATCAGCTCCAAGGCCGACCGCGCGCGCCTCGTCTCCGAAACGATCTCCAACCTCGGTCGCATCGACGCCCTCGTGAACAACGCCGGCATCGCCCCCAAAGTCCGCGCCGACATCACCGAAGCCGGCGAAGAATCCTTCGAAGAACTCATCCGCACCAATCTCCAGGGCCCGTACTTCCTCACGCAGTCCGTCGTCCAGCACTGGCTCTCCGGCAAACAAACGCCTGCGCTCTCCACCGGCTTCAAGATCATCTACGTCACCTCGATCTCGGCCAACACCGCCTCCGTGAATCGCGGCGACTACTGCATCTCCAAAGCCGGCCTCGCCATGGCCGCGCAGCTCTGGGCCACGCGCCTCGCCGCCGACAACATCCAGGTCGTCGAACTCCGCCCCGGTATCATGGCCACGGATATGACCGCCGGCGTGAAGGGCAAATATGACAAGCTCCTCGAAGACGGCCTCGTCCCCCAAAAACGCTGGGGCACCGGCGAAGACGTCGGCCGCGCCGTCCGCGCCATCATCTCCGGCGACCTCCCCTTCTCGACCGGCGCCGTCATCCCCATCGACGGCGGCTTCCACCTCCGCCGCCTGTAATCGAGAACTCAAAAACTCCGCCCTCCGTCCCACCTCCGCTCCTTCCGACTTCCCCTCCGTTCCAGCCTTCCTGAGTTCCACATTCTCCCCTCTCCGACTTCCTCCTTCTCTCTTCACCTTTCAGTTTTCTTCCATGATCCGCCTCGACTCCTCCCTCACCCCCAAGTCCCTCACGTCCGACATCAACCGCCTCTGGGACGTCTCCGCCAAAAAGATCTTCAATCTCCAGAAAGACTGGGACTCCTCCAAAGGCACGCCCGTCTTCACCATCGCGGGCAAGTACACCTCGCGCGGCTGGACCGAGTGGACCCAAGGCTTCCAGTTCGGCTCCGCCATCCTCCAGTATGCGGCAACTGGTGACAAGAAGGCCCTCGCGATCGGCCAGGAAGGCACGCTCAAGTACATGGCCAGCCACGTGAGCCACATCGGCGTCCACGACCACGGCTTCAACAACGTCTCCACCTACGGCAACCTCTACTTCCTCGCGAAGTCCGGTCAGCTCAAAGCCTCCGAAGGCGACATCAATTTCTATGAACTCGCCCTCAAGATCACCGGCGCCGTTCAAGCCGCGCGCTGGACCGATCTCCCCGAAAACCAGGGCTACATCTACTCCTTCAACGGCCCCCACTCGCTCTTCGCCGACACCGTCCGCTCCCTCCGCGCCCTCTCGCTCTCGCATAAGCTCGGCCACAGCCTGATGGGCGAACGCGACCGCAAAATTAACCTCCTCGGCCGCGTCTTCCAGCACGCCGAAACCACCGCCCGCTACAACGTCTACTTCGGCCAAGGCCGCGACTCCTACGACCTCCGCGGACGCGTCGCCCACGAATCCATCTTCAACCTCAACGACGGCTCCTACCGCTGCCCCAGCTCGCAACAAGGCTACTCGCCCTTCACGACCTGGACGCGCGGCCTCGCCTGGATTCTCTGCGGCTACGCCGAGCAGCTTGAGTTTCTGGATACGCTCCCCGAGTCCGAGTTCAAAGCCTTCGGCGGCAAGAAAACCATTCTCGCCCGTTTCCTCGAAACCGCCCGCGCCACCGCCGACTTCTACCTCGCGCACACCCCGACCGACGGCATCCCGTACTGGGACACCGGCGCGCCTGGCCTCGCCTTCATGGGCGAATACCTCGACCGCGACGCCGAGCCCTTCAACCCGCACGAGCCCGTCGACAGCTCCGCCGCCGCCATCTCCGCCCAAGGCCTCATCCGCCTCGGCAATTACCTGAAGGCCCACAAAAACGCCAAAGACGGCGCCCGCTACCTCACCGCTGGTCTCACCGTCGCGAAAACGCTCTTCAACGAAACCTACACGTCGGGCGACGCGAAGCACCAAGGCCTCCTCCTGCACTCCGTCTATCACCGCCCCAACGGCTGGGACCACATCCCGAAAGGCCAGAAAGTCCCCTGCGGCGAAGCCTGCATGTGGGGCGACTACCACGCCCGCGAACTCGCCCTCCTCATCCAGCGCATGGCCGACGGCAAATACTACACCTTCTTCGGCTACTGAGCATCGGCTCGCTCCGCGCTCGCCGCTACGTCGCCCGTAGCTACGAGCGCCAGCGAGTGGTCCTCCCACCGCAGCCCTCCTTACTCTCGCCGCCTTCCCATGCCCGCCGCGCCACTCACCGACCTCTCCAAACTCTGCGTCCACACGATCACCACCAAACCGTGGGCGCTCGATGAGGCCGTCACACGCTACGCCGCCGCAGGCGTCAAAGGCATCACCGTCTGGCGCCAGGCGCTCGAAGGCCGTAACATCGCCGACTCCGGCAAACTCATCCGCGACCAAGGCCTGAGCATCGTCTCGCTCTGCCGCGGCGGTTTCCTCCCCGCGCTCGCGCCCGCCGACCGCGCCAAAGCCATCGACGAAAACCGCCGCTGCATCGACGAAGCCGCCGCCCTTGGCGCGCCCATGATCGTCCTCGTCGTCGGCGCCGTCCCCGGACAATCGCTCGTCGAATCGCGCAAACAAATCACCGACGGCATCGCCGCCATCCTCCCGCATGCCCAGGCCGCCGGCGTGAAGCTCGCCATCGAGCCACTCCATCCCATGTACGCCGGCGACCGCTCCGCCGTGAACACGATGAGCCAAGCCCGCGCGATGTGTAACCAGCTCAAATCCCCCTTCGTCGGCATCGCCGCCGACGTGTATCACCTTTGGTGGGACGACAACCTCGAAGCCGAGATCAAGGCCAGCGGACGCGAAGGCACGCTCTTCGCGTTTCACATCTGCGACTGGCGCGTCCCCACGATCGATTTCCTCAACGATCGCGGCCTCATGGGCGAAGGCTGCATCCCGATCCGCCAGATCCGCGGCTGGGTCGAGGAAGCCGGTTTCAAAGGCTTCAACGAAGTCGAAATCTTCTCCAACCGCCTCTGGTCGCAGGACCAAAGCCAGTTCCTCGAAAACATAAAATCCGCCTACCTCAACCATTCCTAACCCGGCGCCAATTCCCCAACGTCCCCTCACACCATCCGCTCTTCGCGCCACCTTAGCATCTTTGCGCCTTCGCGATTCAACCTAACCACCACCAGTCCCCCGGCCCCTAATTCTCCTTCAACTTCCTCCTCCCTCTATGAAAGAACATCAAATCGGCATCATCATGAACGGCGTCACCGGACGCATGGGCACGAATCAGCACCTGATCCGCTCCATCTGCGCCATCCGCAAGCAAGGCGGCGTCAAACTCGCCAACGGCGACATCATCATGCCCGACCCCATCCTGGTCGGCCGCAACCTCGATAAACTCCAGGCTCTCGCCAAGGCCAACGGCGTCACCCGCGTCACCACCGACGTCGATGCCGCGCTCAAAGATCCCTTCAACCAGATCTACTTCGACTCGCAGACGACCGACCGCCGCGTCGAAGGCGTCCGCAAAGCCATCGCCGCCAAGAAAGCCATCTACTGCGAAAAGCCCACCGCGCTCGATATCCCGACCTCGCTCGCGCTCTACAAGGAAGCCACCGCCGCTGGCCTCAAGAACGGCGTCGTCCAGGACAAGCTCTGGCTCCCCGGCCTCATGAAGCTCAAGATGCTCATCGATTCCGGCTTCTTCGGCAAAATCCTCTCCGTCCGCGGCGAGTTCGGCTACTGGGTATTCGAAGGCGACCTACAGCCCGCCCAGCGCCCCTCGTGGAACTACCGCAAGGAAGACGGCGGCGGCATGATCATCGATATGCTCTGCCACTGGCGCTACGTGATCGATAA